>DATIEW010000366.1:0-2401 GCA_035455585.1 Vicinamibacterales bacterium
CGATCGCGCTCGCGACCTACCGGGGATTGGCGGCGCGCGACGCAGACGCGGACCTCACCGGCGGCCCGTACCCGGTGGTCATCCTCTCGCCGGGCTACGCCATCAGCGCCACCACCTACGGTTGGCTGGCCGAGCACGTTGCCTCGTATGGTTTCGCGGTCATCGCGGCGGAGCACTCCGAGAACCTTGACCCGTCACTGCTCTGGCGGGCCACGGTGGAGCGGCCACGAGACGTGGCAACGGTGCGCGCCTACATCCTCGATGAGGCTCGGCAGGGCGTCCTGCGCGGGCTCGCCGACCCGGCCCGCGTGGCGGTGATCGGCCACTCCTACGGTGGATACACCGCGCTGGCCGCGGCGGGCGCTCGGCTGGACCCCGCCCGATTGGCGGAGATTTGCGGCGCTGCCCGGCAGTCCGCTGATCCGATCGTCTTCCTGTGCGACGCCCTCATGCCGCACGTCGACGACATGGCCGTGGCGGCCGGATTCGAATCGGCGCCGGACGGTCTCTGGCCGGCCTGGGCTCAGACGGGGGTCGGCGCCGCGATCGCGCTGGCCGGCGACGCGGTGATGTTCGGGGAGGCAGGCGTCGCGGAGATCGACGTACCGGTCATGGCCATCGGTGGCACCGAGGACACCGACTCGCCCTACGCGTGGGGCACCCACCTGACCTACACCGCAGCCTCCAGCTCTCGCAAGGTCGAGATCGGCCTGCAGGGAGCCGAGCACATGATCTTCACCGGACCGTGCGAAACCAGCCGAAGGCTGAACGCAATCGTGCGCGCGCCGTTCTGCGCTGACCCCGCGTGGAACAAGGCGCGTGCCCACGATCTGGTACGCCACTACGCGGCCGCCTTCCTTCTGGCAGAGCTGGAGAGTGACTCCGGGGCCGCTAGCTCGCTGGCGCCGGATGCAGATCCGTATCCAGGAGTGGACTACCTGGCCACGGGCTACTGATCGAGCCACCATGGGAGTCTGATGAGAGTGGATCCGTTCACGGTCAAGGGTTCGAGACGCGCGGTGGACACCGCCATCGGCCTGATCCTCAGCGCCGGCATCGGGAACGCTGGCGCCCGCCTGGTGCTCGGCGTCGCACTCGGCGTGTCCCTCGAGATGGCCGGAAGGGAGCGCGAGGACGGCGACGGATGAGAGCTGTGCTGTTCAAGAGGACCGGCTCCGTTGACGGTCTCGTCCTTGCCGAAGTCCCGAAGCCCGAGCCACAGCCGAGCGAAGTCCTCGTCCGGATCCACGCGACGAGCGTGACCCGCGGTGACGTCGTTCTGCGCAAGATGCCCTTCCTCCTTGCACGCCTGTTCGGTCAGCGGCGCAAGGCGATACTCGGTCACGAGTTCGCCGGCGAAGTCGAAGCCGTCGGATCGGAAGTCAGCCACTATTCGGTCGGCGACCGGGTCTTCGGCACCACCACCGGGCTGGCCACCGGGTCGTACGCCGAATACATCTGCGTGCCGGCCATGGGCATGCTGGCCACCATTCCGCCGAACATCTCGTTCGAGGAGGCTGCTCCGGTGCCCATCGGCGCCACGACCGCCCTGCAGTTCCTCAGGCGCGGGGGGATTGCACGCGGCAAGCGGGTGCTGGTGATCGGCGCCTCGGGCAGCGTGGGGTCGTACGCCGTCCAGATCGCGGCCCGCTTCGGCGCACTCGTGACCGGTGTGTCCAGCGGGCGGAACCGTGAGCTGGTGACGTCGCTCGGTGCCGAGGACATGATCGACTACACGGAACAGGACTTCACCAGGACGGACGATCGATTCGATCTCATCTTCGACGCCGTCGGCAGTGGGTCAGCCGGCCGCGCGAAGCGCCTGCTGGCAGCGAATGCGGTCTTGGTCTCGGTTCGTTCGCCGACGTCGGAGAACCTGTCTGACCTCATTGCGGTGAGGGATCTCCTGCAGGGCGGTGAGATCCGGGCCGTGATCGACCGCAGCTACCCGCTCGCGGAGATTCGAGAGGCGCACCGCTACGTTGAGCAGGGTCGCAAGGTCGGCAACGTACTGGTCACCATCGCGCCCTGACCCCTCCCTTCTGACCGGATCGTCGCGGGTTCGTGGTCGAACTGACGCCCGTCTCTACGCCGCGTGGCACTGCTCGTCTGCGGCGACGTGTCGCTCGCGGGGGAGGCGGTGGCTGCCGCAAGCTCGCGGTTTGGCCGACCGCACGGCGCGACGGGCGTGCCCGACTCCAGCGCGTCCGGGCGCGCTCTCGACGAGCCGATCCGCCCGGGCGGAGCGTCCGGGCGCGCTATCGACGCGGTACCGTTCAATCGCGAGCGTCGGCGTCAGCGCGTGCTGACGAAGATCTCGCCGTCGCGGCCGAAGTGGAGGCGCCGGCCGTCCCACGACAGCGATGAACGTGTCTCGCTGCCGGCACTGTTGATGAGCCCA
>DATIEW010000367.1:0-2858 GCA_035455585.1 Vicinamibacterales bacterium
GACCCGTCCGCCACGGGCGGAGGCCTGGTGGGCCCGGATGCGGTCGCCGAGGCGAGCCTGGAACCAGGGGCCGAGCATGCAGTGGGCCGACCCGGTCACCGGGTCCTCGTCGATGCCGACCCGGGGAGCGAAGAAACGCGACACGAAATCGGAGCCAGGCGACGCGGACGGTGCGGTGACGATGACGCCGCGCGTGTCGACCGCAGCGAGCGCCTTGAAATCCGGCTGGAGGGTCCGCACCGCGTCCTCCGATTCCAGCTCCACCAGATAGTCCATCCGGTTGCGTCCCACGAGGACCGGCGTCCTTCCGAGCGCGCGCGCCAGCCCGTCCGGCGTGGAAGTTGGACTGGCTGGCTCAGATGGGAAGTCCAGCTCGATGTAACCCTCGCGGCGCGCCGCGGTCAGCACGCCGCTCTTCGTGTGGAATCGTATCGGGACTGAGCTCGGTGTGTCCCGCTCGGTCCAGAGCACGTGCGAGGCGGCAAGCGTCGCATGACCGCAGAGGTCCACCTCGACCTTCGGCGTGAACCATCGAAGCAGGAACTCGTTTCCCCGCTGCCCGACGAATGCGGTCTCGGACAGGTTCATCTCGGCGGCCACCGACTGCATCCAGTCGTCCGATCGAGCTGTCTCGATGAGACAGACGGCGGCAGGATTGCCGGCAAACGGCCGTTTTGTGAACGCGTCGACGCAGAAGATCGGTGAGGGCATCAGGAGCAAGCGGCTCGCGATTGCTTCTTCAAGGGCGTGGTCGGGCAGGATGCTTGCATCCTGCCCGGGAAATGCCTCCGCGGATTCCATGGTAGCCGCCGGGAGGTTCCTGACACCGCATTGTACCGGCAGTGCATATGATTCCCCTCGCGGCGGTTGACGGGTTCATCGTCGAGCCGCCGGGCCACGACTGCGGCCGTATGACAATGCCGGATCGCCGGCACCGAGAAGGCTGTGCCGCCCGATAGAGCGAACGGCGTGAACGAGATCCTGCGCGGTCTGGTCTGGCTCGGCGTCTATCTTCTGCTCGTGTGCGCGCCGCTCGTCGTCCTTCTCCTTGGCACGACGCCGTCCGGCGCAGGATTCTGGTGGGAGTTCGCGATCGCGCTCGGGTTCGCCGGCACGGCGATGATGGGCGTGCAGTTCATGCTCACCGCGCGGTTCAAGCGCGCCACCGCCCCGTACGGGATCGACATCATCTATTACTTCCACCGCCACCTCGCGGTCGTCGCTCTGGTCATCATCATTGCACACCCGGCCGTGCTGCTCATGGCGTATCCCGTGTTGAGCGGCTTCCTGCATCCGTTCCGCGGTCCGTGGCACATGACGGCCGGCGTCTGGTCCGTGCTGGCGATGTCCGTGCTGGTCGCAAGCTCACTGTGGAGAAAGCCGCTCGGAATCGAGTACGACACGTGGCGCGTCCTGCACGCGGCGCTGGCCGTTGCCGCCGTCACGCTCGCGCTCTTTCACATCCAGGGCGTCGGCTTCTACGTGGCAACGCCCTGGAAACGCGTGCTGTGGACCGGCATCGTTGCCTCGCTCGTCGCGGCCGCGCTCTACGTTCGCGTGTTCAGGCCGTGGCGGCTCCGCAACTCGCCGTATGACGTGGCCGAGGTACGGCCGGAGCGGGGCGACTGCTGGACGGTCGCCCTCGAGCCCCGCGGCCACTCCGGCTTTGCCTATCAGCCCGGCCAGTTCGCCTGGCTGACAATCGGCCGATCGCCCTGGTCGATGAAGGAGCACCCGTTCTCGTTCTCGTCCACGCCCACCCGCCCGGGACGGCTGGAGTTCACGATCAAGGAGCTCGGCGATTTCACGCGCACCATCGGGCACGTAGCCGTCGGAGAGACGGCGTACGTCGACGGCCCCTATGGAGCATTCACCGTGGATCGCCACGCGGCCGGCGGCCATGTGTTCATCGCGGGCGGGATCGGGATCGCCCCGATCTTCAGCATGCTGCGCGCGCTGGCGGACCGCCGCCACGGGGGGCCGCTCTGGCTCGTGTATGGGAACCAGAAGTGGGAGCGCGTGCCGTTCCGGGAGGCGCTCGAGGAGCTGCGGTCGCGGCTCGACCTGAAGGTCGTGCACGTGGTGCAGGAGCCGCCGGACGGCTGGAGCGGCGAGCGTGGGCTGCCCACCGGGGAGCTGCTCGAACGGCATCTCCCCGTGAGCCGCGACGATGTCGTGTACTTCGTCTGCGGGCCGAACCCTATGATCGAGGTCGTCGAGAAGGCCCTGTACGGGCTCGGCGTGCCGCTGGGCCGGCTGCACACCGAACTGTTCGATCTCGCGTAGCGATGAGGCAGACATGCGGCAGAGACTTGCGAAGCTCCTGGCGTATCTGACAGGGGTCCTGATCGTCCTGCTGGCGGCGCTCTTCGCGTGGCTGCAAGGCTGAAGGCTGAATGCTGAGTGACCGGCCAAGATGGACCAGCGAGACGGGGAGACGACTACGCATGCGGCCGCGGCCGCACGAGCACGCATGACGACGTTTGATGCCGTCGTGCTGCGGACGATCGAGGAGACGCCGGACGCGAGGACGCTGGTGTTCGACCTCACGCCTGCGAGCGCAGATTATCGCGCCGGGCAGTTCGTCACCATCGATCCGCATCAGTTTCCCGGGCTGCGCGGCTTCGTCGACTACCTGGAGCACCTGAAAGGACGCAAGGAAGCGCCGCGCGCCTATTCGATGTGCTCCGCGCCGAACGAGCCGCACGTGGCGGTCACCGTCAAAGAGGAATTCTACGAGGCGGGCCGTACGAAGTATCCGCCGCTCCTCTCCGGTTTCCTGGTGCATCAGCTCCGCCCGGGCGATCGGCTCGCGATCCGCGGCTTTGCCGGCGGCTACACGCTTCCGGACGATGTCG
>DATIEW010000368.1:0-2125 GCA_035455585.1 Vicinamibacterales bacterium
GTGAGCGCGGGATCGTTATGCACGACCGGCGTCATGCGCTGGATGCGGACCTGCGCCGCCGCGCCTGACGCCGCGGCGATCTGCTCGGCGGTCCGCGTCACCTTGTCGTGCAGCGCGGCGCGGACCGACTCGTCGAACGTCCGGATCGTCCCCGCCATCTCCACGCTGTCGGGGATGATGTTCGTCCGAATACCGCCCCGCAGCATCCCCACGGTCACCACGGCCGGCGTGAGCGTGAGATCGGTCTGGCGGCTCGTCAGGGTCTGCAGCGCGAGGACGATCTGCGACGAGATCACGATGGGATCGATGCCACCCCAGGGGAGCGCGCCGTGCGTCTGCTTGCCGCGCACGGTGATGTAGAAGTTGTCGCTGCTCGCCATGATTCCGGCGGGGCGATACACGACCTTTCCCACCTCGAACGGAAAGACGTGGAGTCCGAAGACGGCGTCGACCTTCGGGTTCTCGAAGATCCCCTCCTCGAGCATCATCGATGCGCCGCCCTTCTCGCCCAGCGGCGGTCCCTCCTCCGCAGGCTGGAAGACGAACTTGATCGTTCCGGGCAGCTCGGCCTTCATGGCAGTGAGCATCTCCGCCACGCCCATCAGGATCGCCATGTGATTGTCATGGCCGCAGGCGTGCATCACGCCGACGTCCTGACCGTTGTACGTTCCCTTCGCCTGCGAGCGGAAGGGGAGGTCCACCTCCTCGGTGACCGGCAGCGCGTCCATGTCGCTCCGGAGCGCCACGACGGGTCCCGGGCGCCCACCGCGGAGCACGCCGACAACGCCTGTATGCGCGATGCCGGTCTTCACCTCGAGGCCGAGTTGCGAGAGGTGATCCGCGATGACCTTCGCGGTGCGGATCTCGCGGTTTCCCAGCTCGGGGTTCTGATGAAAGTCCCGTCGCCAGGCCACGACCTTCGTCTCGAGAGCCTTCGCATGGCGATCGATCTCGGCGTGCAGTCGAGTCGGGGCCTGGGCGAGAGCCGGCGCGGGAAGGACCAGCAGAGCGAACAGGAACGTGCGCATCATCAGTACCTCAGGGCCTCGAGCGGGTGTGTGGCCGGCTGCGGACACCGACCGGGCGACCCATAAGACAATCGTCGTGACGGAGAAAAGCAACCGACACGGCAACCGCATCAGACGCAGAGGCGCAGAGATACGGCGGTCCGCACGCAGACCGCATGGGACCGGGCTCTCGCCGGAGGAGCACGCACCGATGACGGGGTGAGATCAGGGCGCTTGAACGCGGATGGGGCGGAAACGGCGGATCAGGCCGATCGCTCCAGCGGAAGCCTCCGGCGGCGTCGGGGCTGAGCGGGAGTGCGGAGCTCCCGGGAGAACAACCCGAACAAGGCCGTTGGATCTCGTCAGGCCGGCATCGGCTCCGGCGGCGCGGTCGGAGCGGCGGGGGCCGGTTTGGGTTTGGGCGGTTTTTTCCACGGCCAGCGCCGCCCGCGGCCCACGAGCATCGCCGGGACGACGAACAGGGCGCCGACGGTGCCGAACAGCGTGCCCCCGACCGTGGCGAGGGCGATCGCGCCGAACAGGTTCGTGGCCGGCGTGCCGATCGCGAGCGGGAGAAGGCTCGCCATCGACGTCATCGTCACGAGAATGATCATCCCCGCGCGGTCGAGCGCCGCGCGCAGCGCCTGCGCCGGACCGAGGCCGGGCCGGCCGCGCTCGAGGTTGGCGCGCCGCCGGGCGAGCGCCGCGTCGGTGATCAGGATCGCCTGGTTCACCGCGAGTCCGACGACGAGGATGACCCCCACGGCCGCCTCGCGGGTGAAGGCCGCGTCGAGCATCCAGAACGCGAAGACCACCCCGCCTAACGCGATCGGCAGACTCAGGAAGACCACCCCGGCCGCCCAGATCGAGTCGAAGACCAGCGCCACCGCCAGGATCACCAGCGTGACGCCGATCGCGAAGACCATCCACAGTCCCTGTTCGCTGCGGTCGGGCGCATTGAACCCGAACCCCGCTTCCTCGACCTTGTATCCCGCCGGCGTCGTGATCGATTTCATGAACGCGTCGTGCGTCCGCTGGGCCAGCCGGTTGGGGCCGCGGAACTCGTACGCCACGGTGCGCATGTACTGCTGGTCCTCGCGATCGATCGCCGAGAGCAG
>DATIEW010000369.1:0-2305 GCA_035455585.1 Vicinamibacterales bacterium
AACCGGAGATCTGGCAGCGATCCAAGGCGGCCGGCGCGAGCGCGCCTTCAGCACGGCTTGGCGACATCTTCCGAGGCTCGCTCCTGCCGCTGACGATTGCCGTCACCCTCATGAACGCTTGCACGATGTTCGCCTGGTGGGGATTCAACCTCTGGATCCCCGCCTATCTCTCGCTGCCAGAGTCCGAGGGCGGAGTCGGTCTGAGCACGTCGGCCATGTCGGGTCTCGTGATCGCGATGCAGGTCGGCATGTGGTTCGGCTACGTCACCTTCGGGTTCGTCAGCGACGTGCTCGGCCGCAAGCGCACCTATCTGCTCTACCTGCTGACGGCTGCCGTGCTCGTGTTCCTCTACGGCACCACGCGCCATCCGCTGGCATTGCTGATCCTCGGACCGTTCGTGGCGTTTTTCGGAACCGGCTATTTCAGCGGGTTCGGGGCGGTCAGCGCGGAGATCTATCCGACGGCCATCCGCGCGAGCGCGCAGGGGTTCACCTACAACATCGGTCGCGTCGCCAGCGCCGCGGCGCCATTCGCCGTCGGCAGCCTCGCCCAGACCGAGGGGTTCGGCGTGGCGCTGTCCCTGGCATCGATCGCTTTCCTTCTCGCGGCTGCCGCGTGGATCTGGATCCCGGAGACGCGGGGCCGGACGCTGGCCTGAACGACGCGTACTTGCCGGGGTCCGGGGTCCGGGATCCGAGGATTGTCCTCGACAGGTTCGGCAGGCGGCGGGCAGATACCGTTATCATCACGACTGCAATCATGGGCAGGAAGATCGTCGGGTCAGGACTGGCCGCTCACGTGCGTCTCGCGGTGCTCGCCGCCATCGTCGCATGCGCCCCGGCATGCCTGGTGCTGGAGCTCCACCCCGTGTACGACGATGAGTCGATTGCGTGGGAGCCGGACCTGCTGGGGAAGTGGCAGAGCGTCGAGGACAACACCTCGCTCGAGATCGAGCGGGGTGAATGGCGTTCCTACAGGGTCCGCTACGTCCACCCCATCGAGACGGGCGACCTGACGGCGTATCTCACGGCGATCGGAGACGAACGGTATCTGGACCTGATGCCCGCGCGCGGCCAGGATCGCGGAGCGTTCCTGGTGCCGGTTCACGCGATTCTCCGCGTGCGTCTGCAGGGCGACCGGCTCGAGGTCGCGCCTCTCTCCTACGACTGGTTCTTCGATCGCCTCCGGGGCGCAGGGGCGATCGCCGGGCTGGCGGTATGGGAGGATCAGAAGGAGAACGCTCTCATCGTCTCGCCCACCGCGCAGCTGCGCGCGTGGCTGCGGGCCCAGCCCGCGGAGACTCAGGTCTTCGGCGCGCCGGCGGAATTCACCAGGATCAAGGTCCAGAAGGGAGGCTGACGCATGATTCGGAAGATGGTCTGCGTGCTCTCTCTGGCGATGGCGGTGCTCGCGCCAGCCCTCGCACAGAACCGGAGCGCGGACGAGTACACCCGCTACGAGCTGCTGCCGCCGGAGACGTCGTCGTTCAAGATCGTCTACGACGTGTCGGCCGTCACGCCGGGCGCACGGTTCTATTTCAATCCCATAAGGCGCGGAAGCATCGCGAGCGACGAGAGCGTCACCGACCTCATGACGGGCGCGCCGCTCGAGTTCAAGGAGATCAGCGGCGGCGAGGCGCGCGAATCCGGCATGCCGGGGGCCGATCTCGAAGGCCGGTACATCCGCGTGACGCTCGCCAGGCCCGTGCCTACCGGTGGAGAAGCGCGGATCCGCATCGTCAAGACCTACAAGGACCCGAAGAGCTATTTCCGTGATGGCGACGACGTCGTCTTCGACCGGCCGCTCGGGATCAAGCGGAACGCCGTCGTGCTGCCAGCCGGGTACGAGCTGATCTCGTGCAACATCCCCTCGCAGGTCATCGAGGAGCAGGACGGGAGAATCGCCGTCAGCTTCGTCAATACGTACCCCGGTCAGGCGCCGCTCGTGATTCGTGCGCGATCCCTGGGGCGAACCGCGCCGGTCCGGACGGCCGGAGCGCCGGAATCCAGCCGGTCGGCCGCTTCGGCACCCGTGGCTTCGGCGCCGGAACCGCCGATGGCGAGCGTGCGCGTCTCCGAACGGGCGGCACAGGACCGGGAGATCGTGTACTTCCTTCACGAACCCCAGACCCACGCGTTCAGCCTCTTCCACGACTACACCGAAACCCGTGAGGGCACCGACCGGTACCTGAATGTCGTCCGGCGTGGAAGCACGGTGTCGAATCCCTCCGCCAGGATCCTCGATACGGGCCAGGTCCTGGAAACCGAGATTCTGAAGGGCGATGCCATCGTGAAAGCGGGTATC
>DATIEW010000370.1:0-4532 GCA_035455585.1 Vicinamibacterales bacterium
GCGTCGATGGGCATCTACGTGTTCTCGCGCGAGGTGCTGCTCGAGATCCTCGAACGGCCCGGGATCGACTTCGGCAAGGAGATCATTCCGAACGCTCTGGGCACGCATCGCGTGATCCCGTACATCTTCCGCGGCTACTGGGCGGATGTCGGCACGATCGGCGCCTTCTACGACGCGAACATACAGCTCACGGCGCGCGGCGCGCCGTTCAGCTTCTTCCATCCGCACCGGCCGATCTACACGCACCCGCGCTTTCTGCCCGCGACCTGGGCGTTCGACTGCCGGATCAGCTCGTCGATCGTGGCCGAGGGCTGCCATCTGGATCGGTGCGAGATCGCAGATTCGGTCGTGGGCATCCGGATGCGCATCAGCCCCGGGGCGCGCATCATGCGCTCCGTGCTGCTCGGCGCCGACTCGTACGACGAGCAGTCGGCTGCCGGTTCATCACTGGGGATCGGCCGCAACGTCCTCCTCGATCGCGTCATCGTCGACAAGAACGCCCGGATCGGCGACGGCGTCAGGCTCGTGAACGACGCCGGCACCGAGCACGCCGACGGCAACGGCTTCTACATCCGCAGCGGGATCATCATTGTGCCGAAGGGATCGGAGATCGCGGGCGGAGTGTCGCTGTGATCGGCGATGGGACTGTCCATCACGCGCTTCATCACTGAAAGTGTCCTCACGTTCCGCGGGCGGGCAACACTAAACCACTCGCACTCGCACGCCGTCTAAGCCACCAAGCTGCCGGAATGGAGGCCGGCACCGCGCACCGCATGGATGAGGGGCGCTTCCGACAGGGAGGGTCCCATGATCTCTGTCCTGCCCGCCATGGCCATCGGTGCTCTGGTGTTCGTCGGCCCTGCCGACCCGGTCGCCGTCGATCCCGTCCGGCCGATCGTCAAACGCACCTCGCGCGAGCTGCTCGAATCACCCGATCGCCGCGTGCGAACGACCGACGCATCCGTGCGGAAGGTGCTTGCCGCGGGCCTCGAGCGTTCCCCCACCTTTGCCGCGCTCATGACCGCGCTGGATCGAACGGATGTCATCGTCTACATCGAAATCAACAGGAAGCTGCCGACGGTGATCGCCGGGCGCCTTCTGATCGTGCCCGCCGCAACGCCGCAGCGGTATCTCCGGATAGAAATCGCGCCGGGCGGGTCTCTGCTCGATCTGGTTGCAACCGTCGGCCACGAACTGCAGCATGCTCTGGAGGTCGGGGAGGCGCCCGACGTCAGGGACGCCGAGAGCCTCGAGGAGCTCTATGCGAGGATCGGTCTGAGGGGCATCGGCGCCCACAGCTACGACACGCCGGCCGCGCAGAAGGCAGGGCGCCGCATCCGGTTCGAAGTTGGATGATTCGCGGTTCGCAGTTCGCAGTTCGCAGTTCGCGGTTCGATCTCCCACCTCACGCCAATCTCCGGAGAATGCGCGGCGGGAGGAGCCATCGAAGCGTGCCCGACCCTTTCGGTGGGAGCTCGTCGAAGTCGATACGGCAGATCGCGCCTTTCTTGAACGGGATTGGAACACGCGATCCGATCAGCCGCGCCGCGAGCTCGCCGACGTCGGGCTCATGGCCCACGAGAGCAATCCGTGACTTCCGCGCATGCCTCGAGAGCTCCTCGATGACGCGCGCCGCCCCGCCCGCGGGAGCGAGCGTCTCGGTCGCGACGACGGGGGGCCTCGACTTCATCGTCTCTGCGAGGACGTCGGCCGTCTGCCGGCTCCGCGCGAACGGGCTCGTCAGGATCCGGTCGAACGACACGTCGAGCGCCTCGAGCGCGCGGGCCTCCCGCCGTATCCTGGCGACGCCCAGGCTCGTCAGCGGACGCTTCGAATCATCCGGGTAGTCGTCGCCGCGTTCCGCGGCAACGCCGTGACGGATCAGATACAGTTCGAGTGTGGCCATGGTGTTCCCCGGACCCGAATCGGATCACGCCCGCCGTGGGGCGCCCACCGCGCGGCGCGGGAAGGGCCGGCGGCTCGTGAGTCCCATTTTCACCCGGCGGGCTCTATCGGATCGCCTTGCCGCCAGCTGGGGGACGACGACGGTCCGGGTGTCGGCGGCCAGCGCCTGGAGCGCCGGCGTCGCCGAGAGGTAGCTGGCGTGCAGGTGCCGGCACTCGTCTTCGAGCGCGAGCGCAATCGTGTCGAGCGCGTGATTCGTGGGCGCATGCTGAGTCGCCTCTGCCTGGACCGCGCGGATATGGGACTGGAGAACCTGCAGGTCGTGAAGTCGCCCCAGAATGTCCTGCGCCTGCTTCAGCGTGCGGACGAGGGCTGCGGCCGGCTTGATGCCGGACTCGCCGGCCAGCTCCATCGTGTAGCGGAGTTTCTTCGCGGCGATTCTGACCCCATGCAGTTGCTCGGGCGCGTAGACGCGGCCGGCTGTCGAGATCGCATCCGCGAGGACTTTCGCGCGGCCCATCAGTCTCGGGGCCAGACGGTCACGCCACTCCATGCTGTCGGACTGCGCCACCGCCTGGCCCACTGATGCGAGGCGGCGATAGAGCTTGTCCGCATCGAGCCGCTGGAGCCGTTTCACCATCAGCTCGCGGCGGCGATCGCGCTCCCTGACCACGCGGGCGCGCACCTCCTCGAGGGCCAGGCGCGGCAGTTCGTTTCGCGCGGCCAGCTCGTCGAGCAGCGCCAGCGTCACATCCAGTTCGCGAACCGTTCCGAGCGTGCGTGTGAGCCGGCGGAGCTTCCTGCGCGCCCGACCGGCCCTGCTCCCCTTCGTGCCGGTGGCCAGAATCGGGACGGCCTCTCGCAGCCGCCGCGACGCAACCCGTGTCTGGTGCACGGCCGCGACGTCACCTTCCAGCGCACCCTTGAAGTGGCGCTTGAGCGCCCTGGTCGGCCGTGCCAGCAACACCGTCGTTACACGGGGCTTCGCGCGGTTCATGGTAGGATTTGGCTCGACAGGACGCTTGCGAGGCTTCGCCTCGGACCGGCGAGCGGCTCCGCCTCGCCAGATGGCATTGTCTGATGACGCTGCGCTGACGCCCAGACGGCCTTGACCGAACACGTCTCGGGTAGAATTTGACTCAAATACATGGAATCCGGCCGGTTAAGGCCTCTGGCGGGGTCTCGTTCGCCTGCCGATTCAGTCAGTATATATAAGGGGCGCGTGACGGAACAAGCCGCGCCCTGACGGGTTCCTCCCTCCTCCACGATGCGAATTGCCGCCATCGACATCGGTACCAACTCGATTCACATGATCGTCGTGCAGGTCCGTCCCGACCTGTCCTTCGAGGTCATCGACCGCGAGAAGGACATGGTCCGGCTCGGTGCCGGGGGGCTCGACGGACGGAACCTGACGCCGACAGCGATGGCAGCCGCGCTGCAGACACTATCGAAGTTCCGCCGCATTGCCGAGTCGCACCGGGTCGACGAGATCGTCGCATCGGCGACGAGCGCCACCCGCGAAGCCGAGAACGGCGGCGACTTCATCGCGGCGGTGGATCGACAGATCGGCATCCGGATCCGCGTCATCTCCGGCACCGAAGAAGCGAAGCTCATCCACATGGCGGCCGGCTACGGCGTGGACATCGGGGGCTCCACCGCCGTGGTCATCGACATCGGCGGGGGCAGTATCGAAGTGACGCTCGGCACGGCGACACACCTCATGCTCGGACGATCCTTCAAGGCCGGCGTCATCCGGCTCACCGAGCGGTTCGTGCAGAGCGATCCGCTGTCGGACCGCGACGAACGCCGTCTCGTGAAGCAGGTCAACCGCGAGCTGGGCGACTATCTCGACCAGATCGCGTCACGGGGCTTCGACCGCGTCATCGGAACGTCGGGCACGATCCTCAGCCTCGGCGCCATGGCCTCGGCCGACGGAGGCGGGCGCCCCGAGGACCTGCGCAACCGGCGGGTGTCGGCCAAGGCGCTGCACCGGCTGCGCAAGCGGATCGTGGCGGCGGACATCCAGGAACGTCTGCGGATTCCAGCAATGGACCCGCGGCGCGCGGACCTCTCGGTGGCCGGCTCGGTGCTCTTCGACTCGATTCTCAGGCGGCTCGGCGCGGAGGAGTTCACGCTGTGCGACCTGGCGCTGCGCGAGGGGCTCGTGCTCGAGTACATCCACCGAAACAGCGCGCGGATCCGGAAGGTGGAACGCTATCCTGACGTGCGTCGCCGGAGCGTCATCGAGCTCGGCGAGCGGTGCGGCTACTGGTCCGAGCACGCGCAGCAGGTGGCCCGGCTGGCGCTGAGCCTGTTCGACCAGACGCGCAGCGTGCACGGCCTTTCCGATCGGGAGCGCGAATGGCTCGAATACGGAGCGCTGCTGCACGACGTCGGCGTGCACATCAGCTACGAGCGGCACCACCGCCATTCGTACTACCTCATCAAGAACGGCGACCTGCGCGGGTTCGATCCCCAGGAGACCGAGGTGATCGCCCTCGTCGCGCGCTACCACCGTCAGGCGACGCCCAAGAAGTCGCACGAGGGCTACAGCGAGCTGCCGGGATTGCTGCGGAAGACGGTCAAGACGCTTTCCGCCATGGTACGGCTCGCGGAAGGGCTCGACC
>DATIEW010000371.1:0-6285 GCA_035455585.1 Vicinamibacterales bacterium
GATCAGCCGCTCGGGCTCCCCGTCGGCGACGAGGCGATAGCTCCCGTACTCGAAGAAGGCGAAGTAGCCGGCGAGATCCGTGAAGGACTGATTGAGCCGGCGCCAGTCCCGGAGATTCGACGCGCGCAGCGTTACTCCGGACAATCCGCTATCCGTTCCCGTATTGGCAATCCAGACGAGACGGTCAGGCTCCTGGAACGGCAGCGGACGCAGCAGGAGCGCGTTGACGACGCTGAAAACAGCCGTGGTGGCGCCGATGCTCAGCCCGACGACGAGGACGGCGACCGCCGAGAAACCGGGGGCGCGGGCGAGCATGCGGAGGGAATAGCGGACGTCGTGCAGCAGCGAATCGAGCCCCGGCAGGCCGCGGGTCTCCCGGTGCAGCTCCCTGGTCGCGTCGAGACCGCCGAGCTTCCGCGCGGCGGCGCGGCGGGCCTCGACAGGGTTCAGCCCGCGGCGGACGTGCTCGTCGGCTGACATGTCCAGATGCACCGCCAGCTCTTCGTCGAATTCGCGGTCGAGGCGATTCCTCCGGAAGAAGGCGACCAGGCGGGCCCACGCGACGCGAATGCGCGTACGCATCACTTCGTCTCCCCTGGAGTGACGGCCAGGATGCGCCCCATCACGCAGGCCAGGCGTTCCCAGGCCGAGGCTTCGTCGGCCAGCGCCTTCCGGCCGCGTCGCGTGATCGAGTAGAACCTGGCGCGGCGGTTGTTGTCCGAGGTACCCCAGGCGGAGGCGATCCAGCCGCGCTGCTGGAGCCGGACGAGCGCGGCGTAGATCGTGCCCTGGTTGAGGGCAAAGGCATCGCCGCTCATCTGCTCGATGCGCCGGGCGACGCCGTAGCCGTGCAGCGGCCCGAGCGCGGCCAGCGTCTGCAGCACCATGAGGTCGAGCGTGCCCTGGAGGAGGTCGCGTCGCGCAACGGTCATCGGCGCTTCCTGTGGTACAGCCACATGACCGTAGCACGTTTTCATGTGGGATGTCCACAGGTCGGCGCCGGGCACGGGTCGTCACTCCCGCGCCTGGTCATCCTCGGACCGCCCGTCACTCCACGGAGTAACCGAGCGCCTGTCGCATTCTCGCGGACTCGGTGGTCCCGCGTCACAATAGTCATCAGCTGCGGAGGTTCGCCGAGCGATTCCGCCGTCGCGATGTGCACCGCATCGAGCGTGCGGACCGGCTCCACGGGAAACGGCCGCCTGACGAGTGCCAGCACGTCGTCGGTAACCGCGACGACGTAACATCGACGTTCGAATTGCCGCAGCGCACGAACTGCTGCGCGTTCCTCGTCAGGTGTCAGCCGCCCGGCGTACTGGATTCCGGCCCGATTGCGGGTCATCGGCCGCTTCCGATCCGCCAGCGGTATAGTCTGGTTGCGAAGCCCGACGCGGACCGGTGCGTCTGCAGACGGCAGAGACGATTGCATGGGAGACTCCCGACACTCGCAGCTCTTGTTGTTCGCCGGAATCCTGGTGCGGCTCGGTGCCGGCGGCCCGCTTCCGCCAGCGCTGCAGCGAGGCCCGGCCGGGCCCGTCTCGAGGCCACCACGATGATCGGCAGGACTCTGGGGCGGTATGAGATCGTTGCCAGGCTGGGCGCAGGCGGCATGGGCGAGGTCTATCGGGCTCGCGACACTCGCCTCGGCCGCGACGTCGCGCTCAAGGTGCTGCCGGCCGGCGTGGCCTCGGACGCCGAACGCCTCGCACGGTTCGAGCAGGAAGCGCGCGCAGTCGCCAGCCTCAACCATCCGAACATCGTCACGCTCCACTCGGTCGAAGACGAGGCCGGCATCCGCTTCCTCACCATGGAGCTGGTCGACGGCCACGGGCTCGACACGTGCGTCGCGGCCGGCGGACTGCCCATCGAGCAAGTGCTCGAGATCGGCCTTGCACTCGCCGAGGCGCTCGCGGCCGCGCACGAGCATGGCATCGTGCACCGCGACCTCAAGCCGGCCAACGTGATGGTCACCGACGACGGGCGTGTCAAGGTGCTGGATTTCGGGCTGGCCAAGCTCGCGGCCTCGGGACCGGCGGCCGACGTTGCCGAGACGGCGACGGCCGTGGCGCCGGTCTCAGGCACCGGCCAGATGCTCGGCACCGTGCCGTACATGTCGCCGGAGCAGGTGCGGGGCGAGCCCGTCGACGCCCGCACCGATCTGTTCGCGCTCGGCGTCCTGCTCTACGAGCTCACCAGCGGCCGCCGTCCCTTCGATGGGGCGACGCTGGGTGTGATCGGCAGCGCCATTCTGACCGGGACACCGGCGCCGCTCGCCAGCCTCCGGGTGGATGTCCCGCCCGATCTCGAGCGCGTCATCGCCCGGTGCCTCGAGAAGGATCCGGCCGGGCGCTTCCAGACGGCCCGGGACCTGGCCAGCGGGCTGCGGCGCGTGCGCGCGTCGCGCGACGAGGTGGCGACGTTCTTCAAGGCGCCCCCGGTGCCGGCGACACCGCTGCTCGGCCGGGAAGAGGCGCTCGACGCCGCCGCGGAGCAACTCCGAAGCGGCGTCCGCGTCCTCACCGTGACCGGGTACGGGGGCACGGGCAAGACGCGCTTCGCAGTCGAGCTGTTCGGGAGGCTGGCGCCCGCGTATGCGGGCGGTGCGGCGTTTGTCTCGCTTGCGTCAGTGACCGCCGCCGGTGAGGTGCTGCCGACCGTCGCGACGGCGCTGGGCATTCCCGAAGCGCAGGACCGCCCGGCGCTCGAGGCGCTGGTCACGGTGTTCGGCGACCGCCAGGTGCTACTGGTGCTCCACAACCTCGAGCAGGTGCTCGAGGCGGCAGGGGAGATCGCCGCACTGGTCGCACGCTGCCCCGCGCTGCAGTGTCTGGCGACGAGCCGTGCGCCACTGAAGATCGGCGCCGAGACGGAGTTCAGCCTTCCGCCGCTCGAGTTGCCTGGCCGGGACACGCGCACGCCCGACGCGCTTCGGCGCTGCCCCTCGGTCGCCCTGTTTCTCCAGCGCGCCGCGAAGGTCAAGCCGGGGTTTGCGCTCACCGACGCGAACGCGGCCGCGATCGGCGATATCTGCCGGCGCCTCGATGGTCTGCCGCTCGCGCTCGAGCTCGCGGCGGCGCGCGTGCGCATCATGGACCCCGCCGCGCTGTTGCGGCGTCTCGATCACGCCCTGGACCTGCTCACCTCGGGCGATCGCGATCTTCCGCTGCGCCAGCGCACGCTGCGCGCGACCATCAGCTGGAGCTATTCGCTGCTCGAGGCAACCGAGCAGGGCCTCCTGCGCCAGCTGTCCTGCTTCCACGAAGGCTGGACGCTCGACGCGATGGAGCAGGTCTGTTACGGGCCCGACGCGCGTCACTGCGCCCTTGACGCCCTCGAGTCGCTCGTCGAGAAGGGACTCGTGCGCGTGGTCGGTGAAGGCGAACGCTACGCGCTGCTCGAAACGGTCCGCGCGTTCTCGGCCGAGCTGCTCCACGCCAGCGGCGAGGTGGAGGCGGCCCGCGAGGCGCACGCCGCGTACTACGCCGCGTTCGCGGGCGAGCTCTCCGCGGCGCTTCGCACGACGGCGCAGGTCGACGCGATGCGCCGCGCCCTCGCCGACGATGCCAACCTGCACGCGGCCATCGCCTTCCTCCGATCGCGCGCGCGGGGGGGTGACGAGGACGCGCTCGAGCAGGGCCTGCTGCTCTGCGGCCGCCTGGATTGGGTATGGCACATCAGCGGCCAGCACATGACCGCACGGGTCGCGCTCGACGAGCTGCTCGCGCGTGCCGCCGATCGACCGCCCACCCGGGGGCGGGCGCTGGCGAAGCTCGCCGCCGGCATGGTCTCGACGACGACCGGCGAGTGGGAGCGCTCGCTCGAGGAGTGGCGAGGCGGGTTCGAGGACGGTGAAGCCGTCGGCGACAAGGAGGTCGCGGCCGAGGGCCTGATGGGTATCGGCTACTGCAACCTCAGCATGGGACGCATGGCCGACGCACGTGTCGCACTCGACGCAGCCATTGCGCAGAGTCACGGGGTGTCCGAGTTCATACTGGCGCTCTCGATGACGCTGAAGAGCATGCTGCTGTTTGCCACCGGCCACGTCGACGCCGGTGTACAGCTCGTCGAGGAAGCCCGCCGGATCCAGGAGCGCATCGGCGACTACGAAGGCGGTGGCTTGGCACTGAGCTTCCTGGCGCAGATGCGGTTCGCGCAGGGCGATGTCGTCCGGGCGCTCGAGCACTACGGCGGGGCGCTGGCCGCGCTGAAGACCGTCGGCGATCTGCCTGAGGTCGCGCGCGTGCACTGCGAGATGGGATGGACGGCCCTGGCCGCAACCGACCCCGATGGCGCCAGGCGATCGTTCCGGCGGGCGGTCCAGACCTACGAGCAGGTCGGCAGTCAGCGGGGCACCGGCCTGGCGTTGTTGGGAATCGCGGCGGTCGAGGCGGCCGTCGGTCGTTCCGAGCGCGCCGTGACCATTGCCTCCGCGGCGCAGGCCCTGTCGGAACGTGCCGGCGTCGTCGTCGACCATCCGATGGATCCCGGTGTCGTCGAGCGCATCGAGTCTCTCAAGGCCGCGATTCCGATGAACACGCTCGAATCACTCCTGGGCGAAGCGCGTACGCTGACGCCAGCGGAGGTCCTGGCGCTGGTCGACGACTCGGTGCCGGTGTCCGACCGGAGCTGAAGGCTGGTGGCGTCGGTGCATCTGACGTCGTGAACACGGTTCGGAAGCTCGACATCGTTCAGGTGACGTGCTCGCGGACCGCGACGAGCCTCCCGCTCACCGCAGCGTCACGTGCAGGTAGACCGAGTGACGCCCGTACGACTCGTAGAAGGGCTTGAACGCGGCGCCGTCGACGCTGAACCGGAGCGTTGCGGGATCGCCCGTGATGGACCTGCCGATATCGTCCGCCTCGAGCGCGATCGGACGCCAGTCGGTCCTCGGGCCCGATTCCTCGGCGGCCAGCAGGATCGGACCGTAGAAGATGCTCGCGACGTTCGGCTGGTCCGCGACGGGCCGCAGGTAGAAGCTGAACGGCATCCGGAGCTCGACCGTGTCGTTGGCGCGCCAGTTCCTCGCAATCGTCACGTAAGTGCCCGGCACCGCCTTCAGCCCCTGGTCCTGTCCGTTGATCCTCACGAAGAAGCCGCGGGTGGCCCAGCGCGGCACCCGCACGCTGATGTCGAACCGCCCTTCCCCTTTCACGACGAGCCGTGTCGTGTCGGCATAGGGAAAGTCCGTCATCTGCTGCACGACCACCTTGCGCTCGCTCCAGGTCAGCGTCGAGGGGACGAAGAGATTGACGTAGAGCGCCGTATTGTCCACGCTCCTGAAGTAGATCGTGTCCTGGAGCTTCGTGTTGCTCTCGAGCGCCGTGCCGTTGCAGCAGGTGAACCCGGTCATGCCGGCGTTGCTGAATCGCTTCTGCGCGCCCGGGTTGAGCGGGACGTGGTAGGTGTTCCCGGCGTCGCCCTCCGCGACCGACGCGAGGATGTGGTTGTAGAGCGCCTGCTCGTAGTGGTCCATGTACTTGGCGGTCTGGTCGAACATGAACAGCTGCCGGTCGAGCTTGAGGAGGTTGTAGGTCGCGCAGGTCTCGTTCTGGCCGCCGCGCGCGAACCCGTTCTCCCAGAGCGTGTCGGGCTGGGCGGTGAAGCACTCGGCGTTGTTCGGCGTGCGTGCGCCCCCCACGCCGCCGATGCTGTACATGTAGCTGTGGTTCACGATCTCCCAGAAGTTGGCGGCGATCAGGTAGTACGGCAGCTCGCGCGTGCTGCGGAAGGTCTCGAGCGCCCCGGTGATCTGCGGGATGTGCTGGTTGGCGTGCCTGCCCCTGATGGTATCCACGTTCTTGGCCAGCCCATGGTCGTGACCGGCATTGCCGAAGAAGAAGCTGGTGTTGTCGAACAGCTTCGCGCACGCCAGGAACCGCCGGTCGCCGGTCAGCCGGAACAGCCGCGCCATGACTTCGTTCATGCCCCCGTACTCGCCCGCGATGTAGCGGTTCCACATGCTGATGCGCGTCTCCACCGGAAGCGCAGCGAGCCTGGCATGTACCCACGCGCCCATGCCGCTCGCCACCTCCAGCGCTTTCCTGTTGCCGGCAACCTCATAGCTGTCGAGCAGGCCCGCGAGAATCTTGTGCAGGGTGTAGTAAGGCGCCCAGATCTGGGTGTCCTGCGTGCCGTAAGTGGCCCCCTTCTCGAGCATGATGAACTGATCGGGCGGGTATGCGCTGATGAACCCCACTCCCCAGTTCCAGTAGTCGGTGCGTATGGCGCCGGCGCGGAGATTGGAATCGTACGCGCTTCGGCCCGGGCCCGTCGGCACCGCCGTGG
>DATIEW010000372.1:0-2960 GCA_035455585.1 Vicinamibacterales bacterium
CGTACACGCTCGCTCGCGGGGGCCCCTCCGCCCCGCTCCGCTCGCGTGGCTTGCCTCGCTGCGCTCGCTCGCCGCCGCCCGCGATTCGTTCACACGCTCTCTGTCGTCGCGGTCAGCCTCGTGTGCCTGGGCTGCAATCGATCTGCTGCGCCAGAAGCCCCGCCAGAGGAGCCCGAAGCCCTGAGCGTCACGAAATGGACCGGGAAGACGGAGCTCTTCGCGGAATACCCGCCGCTGGCCGTCGGCTCCACCTCGCGTTTCGCGATTCATCTGACCAGAATGGACACGTTCAAGGCCCTTACAGAGGGGAATGTGGAGGTCCGGCTCGAGGATGGCTCGGCTCAGCCCGAGGTATTCCGGGTCGACGCGCCCTCTCGTCCAGGAATCTTCGGCGTGGATGTGAAACCCGCGCATGCGGGCAGGCGCCAGCTGGTCATCGTGCTCCGGTCGGCCGACTTGAACGATGAACATCGCGTGGGTGACGTCGACGTGCACCCGAATGCCGAGGCCGCCCGCGCGGCCTCTCCGCCCGCTGGCGAGGAAACGCCGGGCATCAGCTTCCTCAAGGAGCAGCAATGGAGCCTGGACTTCGGGACCGCCCTCGTCGAGGAACAGGCGGTGCGCGAGTCCCTCCGCGTGCCGGCGCGGCTCGAGGCGAGGCCAGGCGGCGCCGCGGACGTCGTTGCGCCGATCGGCGGGCGGTTGACACGCGTGCTGGATCTGCCGGCCGGCGCCTCTGTGACACGTGGCCAGGAGCTGGCGCGACTCCTGCCACCACCTGCGGTTCCAGGCGATCTTCCGCAGCTGCAGCGTGAGCACGCCGAAGCGCGAACGACTCTCGCCTTGGCGACGCGCGATCGCGAGCGTGCCGAGCGGCTGACGAAGGTCGGCGCGGCGCCAGGGAAGCGTCTCGACGAGGCGCGCACCGCGGAGGAACAGGCAAGAACACGGCTTGCGGCCGCCGAAGCAAGTCTCGCGCAGTACGAGGCGACCCGGGCCGGGGGCACCACCGACGCCGAAGGTCTGTTCGTGATTCGCTCATCCATCGGCGGCGTGATCGCCGCGAGGGACGCGGCGACCGGAGCGAATGTGACGGCCGGGACGCTGCTGTTCCGGGTCGTGGACGCCGCGCAGGTCCACGTCGTGGGCCAGGTGCCGGAAGCCGACGCGGCTCGAGCACGAGCGGTGTCGGCCGCCGAGATCGAGATTCCCGGACGTGAGGGTCGCCTGCCGGCGGGACGCTTGGCGAGCGTTGGAAAGGTGCTCGATCCGGAGTCCCGGACCCTGCCGATCACGTTCGCCTTTGACAACCGGACGCAGGCCCTGCCCGTCGGTCAATCAGTGTTTCTCCACCTCCTGATGGATACGACAGCGCCGCGGCCGGTCGTGCCAGCGTCGGCCCTCGTGGATGACGCCGGACGGCCGATCGTGTTCGTTCAGCGCGAAGGGGAAACGTTCGACCGCCGAGCGGTCACGCTAGGCCCGCGCACGGGCGATGTCGTGCAAATCCTCGAAGGCGTGCGGCTGGGCGATCGCGTGGTGACGAAAGGCGCGTACCTGGGTCGCCTCGCGTCGTTGTCGACGTCGGTGCCTGCCCATGGGCACGTGCACTGAGTGTCACCTCCACCAGGTCGGCTTCGGCGGCCAGGGAGACTTTCCATGATCGACGGACTCATTCGCTGGTCGCTCAGCCATCGCCCGATTGTGATCGCGCTTGCCGCCGCGTTCCTCGTGTGGGGCGGCTGGACCGCGTCCCGGATCCCACTCGACGTCCTGCCGGACCTGACGGCGCCCACCGTCACGATCCTCGCCGAGGCTCCCGGCATGGATCCGCTCGAAATCGAATCCCTCGTCACGTTCCCGATCGAGTCGGCGCTCAACGGTGCCGCTGGCGTGCGGCGTGTCCGGTCGGCCACGGCGGTGGGCGTTGCGGTCGTATGGGTCGAGTTCGACTGGGGCCAGGACATCAGCCGGGCACGACAGGTTGTCACGGAAAAACTGACCCTCGTTTCCGGCTCGCTGCCTCCGTCGGTCGAACCGCCGTTCCTCGCGCCCATCTCCTCGATCATGGGGGAAGTGCTGTTCATCGACCTCGAGTCGGACCGGCACTCGCCGCTCGAGCTCAGAACGGTTGCGGAAACCGTTGTCCGGCGACGGTTGCTGGCCGTTCCCGGTGTCTCGCAGGTCATTGCGACGGGAGGGGATCAGAAGCAGTACGAAGTCGTGCTGGATCCCGCACGCCTTGCCGCCCACGAGGTCAGGCTCGAGGAGATCGAACGTGCACTCATAGCGGCAAACCGGAACGCCACCGCAGGGTTCCTGGTGGCTGAAGGCCAGGAATACCTCGTCCGCGGCCTCGGCCGCCTCACGGACACGGAGGCGATCGCGGCGGTTTCCGTGAAGACGACGGCATCGACTCCCGTACTGATCCGTGATGTGGGAACCGTGCGCGAGGGCGCGGCGATCAAACGCGGTGACGGCTCGCACAACGCGCGGCCGGCGGTCATTCTCGGCATCCAGAAGCAGCCAGGCGTCAACACGCTGGACCTCACGGCGCAGATCGAGGCGACGCTGGATGACATTCAACGCGCCCTGCCACAGGGAATGCAGATCCATCGAGACCTGTTTCGCCAGGCCGATTTCATCGAGCAGTCCTTGAACAATCTGTTCGTTCGACTGCTCGAAGGGGCAGGGCTCGTCATGGTCGTGGTCGTGCTCTTCCTGATGAACGGCCGCGCGGCTGTGATCACCCTGCTCGCGTTGCCGCTCTCGATCCTCGCGGCGGTCGTGGTGATGCACCGGTTCGGGCTGACGATCAACACGATGAGCCTGGGCGGTCTGGCGATTGCCATTGGCGAGCTCGTCGACGATGCGATCATCGACGTGGAGAACGTCGCGCGGCGGCTGCGCGAGAATGCCAATCGGGCCGGGGGCCGGCTCCCGGTGCTCGAAGTCGTCTA
>DATIEW010000373.1:0-11632 GCA_035455585.1 Vicinamibacterales bacterium
GACGAGCGGATCCAGCGTCACGAACAGGGCGTTGGACACGACGGCCGTGTCCCCCGTCAGGGCGTTGAAGAGGGTCGTCTTGCCGGCGTTGGTATAGCCGACGAGTGCCACCGTCGGCACCGCGGTCTTGTGCCGGCGCTCGCGCAGCCGGCCGCGCCGGCGCCGCACGGCCTCGATGTCGCGCGTGAGGACGCCGATTCGATGGCGGAGCCGGCGGCGGTCGGTTTCGAGCTTCGTTTCGCCGGGGCCCCTGGTCCCGATGCCGCCGCCGAGGCGGGAGAGAGCCCTGCCGGCACCCACCAGCCTCGGCAGCAGGTACTGCAGTTGCGCCAGCTCGACCTGCAGCTTGCCTTCGCGAGTCCGCGCGCGCCGCGCGAAGATGTCGAGGATGAGCTGCGTGCGGTCCACGACCTTCCGGTCGAGCGCCGTCTCGAGGTTGCGCAGCTGCGCCGGTGTCAGCTCGTTGTCGAACACGACGAGATCGGCGCTCAGTTCCTCGCAGGATGCCGCAAGCGCCGCGAGCTTGCCGCTGCCGAGAAACGTCGCCGGGTCCGGCTTCGGACGATCCTGAAGGAGGCGCAGCACCACGTTGGCGCCGGCCGCGGCGGCCAGTCCCGCCAGCTCGTCGAGGGAGTGCTCGGGGTCGAAGTGACGGGAGGAACTGCTGAACAGCCCGACGAGCACCGCACGCTCCCGGAGGTCGGGCGCAGGCTGGTGCGAGGCCGCTGAACGCATCACTCGAGCGATTCTAGCACGCGCTCCCACGCGATCGCGCCCGGTCGTACGAGTCTCGGTCCGCCGCCGGCGACTTCGACGATCGTCGACGGCCTGCCGCCGGCCGCAGGGCCCGCATCGAGAAGCAGATCGACGCCGCTGGCGAGCGTGGCGGGCAGTTCTTCCGGCGTTGCCGCGGCAGGTTGGCCCGAGAGGTTGGCGCTCGTGCTCGTCACCGGATGTCCGAGCGCGCCCGCCAGCGCCCGTGCCACGGCGTCTGCCGGCACGCGTATGGCAATCGTCCGTCCGCCGGCGAGCACCCGCGGCGCGAGTCCAGGGTGCGCGGGAACGACGAGGGTGAGCGGGCCCGGCCAGAAGCTCCGCACCAGCCGCAGCTCGACCTCGCCGAAGTGTCCGATCTCGAGCGCCTGATCGACGCTGGACGCCACCAGCGGCATGGCCGCGGCCGCGCCCCGACCCTTCAGCTCGTACAGCCGCTCGACGGCATCCCCGTTGCGAGGATCGACCGCGAGCCCGTAGAACGTGTCGGTTGGAAATGCCACGACACCTCCGGAGCGCAGAACACCGGCCGCCGCCGCCATCTCGCCGGCATCCGGTGCGTCCCGGTCAACCCGCCGTACCTGCACGCTCCTTCCTTCCTTCTTCCTTCTTCCTTCTTCCTTATCCCTTGACTCAGACCTCCTCCGTCGTCGGCGCGGTCGTTGCCGCCAGCGGCGCCGCCGCCATCAGGCGTCTGACCAGCCCGGCCAGCACCAGCAGCGCCGCGGTGTCGAGGAGGAAGACCGCGCGGATGCTCACCGCCGAGAGCATGCCGCTGAGGATGGGGCTCAGTGCCAGGCCGGTGAGCGATGCCGTAGTCAGCAGGCCGAAGCCAGCGCCACGGCCGCTGGCCGGGATCACCGTTCCCGCCGCCGTGTACGCGGCGGTCATCGCGACGCCGATTCCCACCCCGAAGATGGGTGTGCCGGCGAGCAGGAGCCCGGCGCTTCCGGCGAGAACGTAGACGAGCGTCCCGAGCGCGGCCGCCGCGGCGGCGCCCGCGATGACCAGCCGGGCCGACAAGCGGCGCAAGAGGCGCCCGGAGACGTGGTTGCCGAGCGCCGCGGTGCCGGCCGCCATCGAGAACAGCACGCCCGAGACGATTGGCACGCGTTCGACGGGCGTGCCGAGCTCCGCGATGTAGAGCGGCAGCACGGGACCGAAGCTGCGGTCAACGAACTGCAGGCCGAAGACGACGGCCATCAGGATCACGAAGTTCTCGAACGCGAGGACGTTCCGGAACGTGATTCGGTGATCCCCGGCTGCGGCGTCGGTCTTCCTGGGAGGGCCCTCCCGGTAGACGCTCAACACGAGTATCAGCGCTCCGAGGTAGAAGGAAGAGGTGACGAGGAACGCCTGCCGCAGCCCCACGATCTGCGCGACCGTGCCTCCGATCACCGGCCCGAGCGCGGGTCCCAGCCGCTGCGCGATCTGCACGATTCCGATGGCCTGGGCCATGCGCTCGCGCGGCGTGGAATCGGCGGCCATCGTCAGGGCGAGCGCGCCGTAGCCGGCGAAGAGACCTTGAATCGCGCGGAGCGCCAGGACGTGCCATGCCCGGGTGACGAAGGCCATGGCGGCCATGACCACCACGAAGCTCGCCAGCGAGCGTTCGACCATGATCTTGCGCCCGACGCGGTCGGCCAGGCGGCCCCAGAAGGGCGCCATCAGCGCGGTGATGGCGGGCGTGACGCCGAGGCTGAGCCCGGACCAGAGCGCGATCTCGCCGACCTGGTCGACGCCGAGTTCCCGGAAGTAGAGCGGGAGGAACGGCATCACCAGCGTGAAGCCGGTGAAGCCGATGAAGCTGGCTGCCGTGACCGCGAACAGGTTGCGACGCCACGAAACCATGTGGTACAGACGTGATCGTCCGGCGGGTGGTGTCTCCGGCAGGCGGTATCAGAACCTCACCCTGACCATGCGCGACTGCTCGACGTGAATCGTGTCGATGAAGCGGACGCGCGCGGGATCGCTCTGCATCACGATCGAGGACGTGCGCGTCCCGTCGCCGAAGAAGCGCACGCCGCGCATCAGGGTGCCGTCGGTCACGCCGGTCGCGGCGAAGATGATGCCGGTCCCCGACGCCAGATCCTGGGAGGTATAGACGCGCCGGAAATCCGTGATCCCCATCGCGCGGCAGCGCTGCTCGTGCTCCGGCGTGCTGACGACGAGACGCGCGTAGATCTCGCCGTTCAGACAGCGCATGGCGGCCGCGGTGAGGACTCCTTCCGGCGCGCCCCCGGTCCCCATCACGGCGTGCACGCCGCTGCCGACCACGGCCGCGGCGATGCCCGCCGACAGGTCGCCATCGCCGATCAGCCGGATTCGCGCGCCGGTCGCCCGGATCTGCTCGATCAGCTGCTCGTGCCGCGGCCGGTCGAGCACGATGACCACGAGATCCTCGACGTCACGCTCGAGACACCGCGCGATCGCCCGGAGGTTGTCGGCTACCGGCGCGTCGAGGCTGACCGCGTGCTTGGAGCTCGGTCCGACGACCAGCTTCTCCATGTACAGATCGGGTGCGTGCAGCAGCCCGCCGCGGTCGGACGCCGCGAGCACCGCGATGGCGTTCGGCGCTCCGGTGGCGCACAGGTTCGTTCCCTCCAGCGGATCGACGGCAATGTCCACCTTCGGCAGCTCGAGTCCAGCCGGTCCGCCCCTGGTCCCCCGGCCCACCTTCTCGCCGATGAATAGCATCGGAGCCTCGTCGCGTTCCCCCTCGCCGATCACGACCGTGCCGTCGATCGGCACGGCGTCGAGGCATTTGCGCATCGCCTCGACGGCGACCTGGTCCGACTTGTGGCGGTCCCCCTGGCCCATCGTCTGCGCGCACGCGATCGCCGCCTGTTCGACCACCCGGAGGAATTCGAGAGAAAGGTCAGAGTTCATGGGACTCTCCGATGACGTGGCGCGCCGGGATCAGGATCCGACCTTCTCGCCGATTGCCGGCAGCTCGCACCGGGTCGGGCGATCCTGGCGGAAGCCGAGCGCGTAGTCGGCTTGCATCAGCTTGTGAATCTCGCGGGTGCCCTCGTAGATCACGGCTCCCTTGCAGTTGCGATAGAACCGGCCCACGGGATACTCGTCCGAGTAGCCGTTGGCGCCGTGGACCTGGACGGCGTCGCCCGCCGCCCGCTCGGAGGCCACGGTCGCGAACCATTTGGCGAGGCCGGTCTCGCGCGTATTGCGCCGTCCCTGGTTCTTGAGGAACCCCGCGCGCAGCCAGAGGAGCCGCGAGGCCTGGTAGTCGGACTCCATCTGCGCGATCATCTCCTTCACGAGCTGGTGCTCCGCGATCGCCACGCCGAACGCCTTGCGCTCCTTCGAGTATTTCACGCTGGCGTCGCGGCACGCGCGAATCAGCCCCGTGGCCCCGGCGGCGACGGTGTACCGGCCCTGATCGAGCGCGAACATCGCGATCTTGAATCCCTCGCCGGGACGCCCGACGAGATTGGCGTCGGGCACCTCGACCTCCTCCATCTTGAAGAACCCGGTGTTGCCGGCCAGGATCCCCCACTTCTCCTTCAGTGTCCCGCTCGAGAACCCTTTGAAGGCGCGCTCGACGACGAACGCGCTGATCCCCGACGGGTCGCGCTGCTTCTTCTTCTCGAGGTCGGTCCAGGCGAAGACGAGGAAGTTGTCGGCGATATCCGCGAGCGAAATCCACATCTTCTCGCCGGTGAGGAGATACCGGTCGCCCCGCTTGACCGCGACCGTCTGGATGCCGCGGACGTCGCTGCCGGCCGCCGGCTCGGTGAGCCCGTAGGTGGCGATCTTCCTGCCCTGCGCCTGCGGAACGAGGTAGCGCTGCTTCTGTTCCTCGGACCCCCACGTCAGCAGCGACAGGCAGTTGAGCCCCGCGTGCACCGACATGATCACGCGCAGCGACGTGTCCACGTACTCCAGCTCCTCGCTGACGAGCCCGAGGCAGACGTAGTCCATGCCGGCGCCGCCGTACTCCTGGGGCACCGAGCAGCCGAGCACTCCGAGTGCGGCCATCTGCGGCAGGATCCCCGGGTCGAAGCGATGCTCCCGGTCCAGCTCGCGAATCCGCGGGGCGATCTCCCGCGCGGCCCATTCCCGGACCGACTGCTCCAGCAGCCGCTGTTCCTCGGTCAGATCGAAGTCAATCATGATGGCAGCCTTCGGGTGCGAGATACGTCATTGTAACGTCTTCTTCAGAAGAACCTCGGGAAGCCAGTCTGGTCAATCAACAGGAGATCAGGAGATCAGAAGGACGTGAAAACGAAGGACGAAGGAAGGGGTTGCCGGGCCTGAGCACCGCGCCCCGGTGGCGCGGCGCCACCGGGGTGAGTGCTGGACACACCCGGTCCCCTTCGTTCGACCGTATCTGGTTAGCGGGTCCCAGCGCGCCGAAGGACACCGGCCCGCGGCGCCTCGGCCTACGCGCGGAAAATTGCGCCTCCGGCGATGGCCTTACGATTTCCGCCGGCTCGGGTGATCCGCAGGCCGGCGACCAATCAGTTGGGCGCGCAGGTCATCCGTGCGACAGGGGCGAATCAGCGCCTCCGCGGCAGCGTGCGCCTGCGGCGCAATTCTCGAACTGACGCCCTGCGCTGGCCGCATCGCGCCGCGGGCCGATATCCTCCGGCGCGCTCCCGCTAACCAGATACGTCCGTCCTTCGTTGACTCCGTTCCTCCGTGTGAACCTCCGTTGTCTCCGTCCCCTCCGCCTACGGGCCGTTGTCTCCGTCCCCTCCGCCTACGGGAAGCGCTGGATCCGGATCGAGGCGCCCCGGCCGAGCCCGGTCGCGCCGGCAGCGGGCGCGGCATGTGCGGCCAGCTCCAGATGGTCGGAACTGCCGAAGAGCGCGCAGAGCTCGCCCGGTGCGATGTCGGCGTAGGTCGACACGAGGCGGCTCACGGGAACCGAGCCTGCCACGATTTCGAGCGACGCTCCGCGCGCAAACGTCTCGAACGTCCGGCGGTCGATGTTGGTCACCAGATTGCCGAAGCGGTCGACCGTCAGGACGACGCCGTTCAGGACGTCGACGGCGACGTCCGGAACCGGGATGTCGAGGCGGAGGCACTCGGCAAGCGGTCTGCCGAGGGCGCCGAGCTGGATGCCGCGCGCGAGCCACGCCGCGGCCGGCGCGAAGCGATCCCGTCCCTCGAATGTCCGGCTCACGGTGGGGCGCGCGTAGCGCCGCTCCGTCAGTTCGACGATCCGGCGGGGGGGCAGGTCGCGGAGCGCGGCCGTCAGCACGCCGTTGTCGGGTGAGACGAAGCGATAGTCGCCGGCCTCGACGGCGATGCCGCGACGCGCGGAGCCCACGCCCGGATCGACGACAACCAGGAAGATCGTCGACGGCGGGAAGTACCTGAAGGCCGCCGACAGCTGCAGCGCCGCCTCGACCACATCGTGCGGAGCGATGTCGTGCGTGATGTCGACGAGCGTCGCCTCCGGGCAGATCCCCAGCATGACGCCCTTCATCGTTCCGGCGTAGTGATCTGCGGTGCCGAAATCGGTCAGCAGCGCAATCAGGGGCCGCACCCGAAGAGGATACAGGAATGAACGGCGAAGGGCGAAAAGCGGGAGGAAGCTACCGGCGCCTGAGGAGCATCTCGCGCGTGTTGCTCTTGAGGAGGAACGACTCGGCGACCACGAGGCCGTCGAACATCCTGATGATGTCGCGGTTCTGCAGGACGCGCTTGGCGCCGCCGATGCCGGGGTGATGGCGGTGCCGGAGGCTGCCGCCGTCGATGATCTCGTACTTCGTGAACGGCGCGTGCGGAGTGGCCGTCGAGCAGAAGAACCCCATCACGGCGCCGCCCGGCCGCAGCATACGCACGATCTGCCGCGCCAGGGCCGACGCGGCAGGCCGATCCAGATAGTCGAAGATGTCCCAGCAGAGGATGCCGTCGACGCTGGCGTCGGCGTGGCGGAAGCGGGTGTCGAAGGTCGCCGGCAGCGCGTCGGGTGTGCCGGCGCGCGCGTGCCGATCGATGTCGGCCACCAGGTCCTCGATGAACAGCTTGCAGCCGAGCCTCTCGCCGAAGAACTCCACGTTGGCCCCGATGACCGGGCCGAAGTCGAGCAGCAACGGGGATGGCTGCTGCGACAGCGCCGTGAGGAACTTCGGGAAACCCTTCGACGGGACGGGCGGCCCGACGTCCGTCCCGTCGCCGAGAACGTCAGGCCGCCTTCCGCCCCACCTGAGGAGGTCAGAGAGCATGTTCGCCGGCGAGGTGCAGCGACGGCAGGACTACGCCTGAGACGACCCCCCGGCGCGGTCCGAGCCAGGCTGCTAGCGGGATGCTCCTGCCGCGGTGCCCGACGACTGGGCGGCCGGAGGGGTCGCCGGCACGGACTGCTTCGTCTCGGCCTTGGCGTCGCCTCCCTTCGTCGTGCGCTGCATGTCGATGCTGCCTCGGAAGTGGGCGCCCTCCGCGATTGCCACGCGCGGGGATGCGATGTCGCCATCGACCGAGCCGTTGTCGCGGATGTCCACCTTCTCGCTCGCCGTCACGTTGCCGGTCACCTCGCCGAGGATGATCACGGATTTGGCGAACAACTGCGCCTTGATCCGGCCGTTGGGCCCGATCGTCAGCACGTTCTGCCGCAGCTCGATCTTGCCCTCGACCTGCCCTTCGATCGTCAGGTCCTCGCTGCCGCTGAGCTCCCCCTTGATCACGACGGACTTTCCAATGTTCACGGTCGTCTTCTCCAATCCTCGTTGGGGTAGGCTCGCCGCGGGCGTACGCGCCGCCTCCGCGGCTGGCGGGGCACCGACTGCCGGCGCCGGCGCCGGGCTGGAACCGGCCGGCACAGCCGGCTTCACCGCTTCATCCCGTTTCCACATGGGCAATCTCCACCTGTCCAAAAAAAAGGTTTCGACCTTTCGCAGGGCGACTTCTTCGAGGCTGGGGCAGTCGGTCGAGCCAGTATACGGGAGCAGTCTGGCACTGTCTAGTCCTTTTATTGCTGAGACTTAGGGCGAATGGTATGATCAAAGACCGTCCATGCGCATCTACTTCGACCATAACGCGACGACTCCCGTGGCTCCCGCCGTCGTCGAGGCGGTCTGCCGCGTGCTGGGCGACGACTACGGCAACCCGTCGAGCGTGCACCACTTCGGCCAGCGCGCCAAGGGGCTGCTCGACGAGGCGCGATCGGCTGTTGCAGACCTTATCGGCTCGGAGCCTTCGGAACTTGTCTTCACCAGCGGCGGGACCGAGGCCGACAACTTCGCGGTCCGCGGGGTGGCCGAGGTGCTCGAGTCGACCGGGCGGCGTCACCTGGTCGCCAGCGCGATCGAGCACGAAGCGGTTCTCAACACGGTCAAGGCGCTCGTCCGGCGGGGCTGGACGGCGTCGTACCTGCCGGTCGATGGCACGGGCATCGTACGGCCGGAGGCGCTCGAAGCGGCGCTGACCCCCGGCACGGCCCTCGTGTCGGTGATGCATGCCAACAACGAGATTGGGACGGTGCAGCCGATTGCGGAGCTGGCGGAGATCGCGCGCCGCCGCGGGGTCCTGTTCCACACCGACGCGGTGCAGTCCGTGGGGAAAGTCCCGGTGGCCGTCGGCGAACTCGGCGTGGACCTGCTGTCGCTCTCGGCGCACAAATTCAACGGTCCGAAGGGCGCGGGGGCGCTCTGGATCAGGCGGGGCGCGCGCCTGAACGCGATATTGACGGGCGGCAAGCACGAACGGAACCGTCGTGCCGGCACCGAGAACGTGGCAGGCATCGTCGGACTTGGTGTCGCGGCGCGCCTGGCGGTCCAGAAGCTCGAGGAGGAGGGCCGGCGGCTCGGTGCCCTGCGTGATCGTCTGGAGCAGCTCGTCCTCGAGCGTGTACCCGGCACGGCCGTCAACGGCGCGCGGGAGCCCCGCGTGCCGAACACGACGAACATCAGCTTCGACTCGGTCGAGGCGGAGTCGCTGCTGATCGCGCTCGATCTCGAGGGGATCGCCGTGTCCACGGGCTCTGCCTGCTCGTCGGGGACGCTCGAGCCGTCGCACGTCCTTCGCGCGATGGGCCTGCCGTCGCACCGGACGCAGAACTCCATCCGGATCAGCCTCGGGGCCGGCAACACGCCCGCGGAGGTCGAGACCTTCGTCGCGAGGCTGCCCGGCATCGTGGAGAAGCTCCGCGGTCTCGTGAGGGCCGTCCGGTAATGCGAGTAGTGGTCGCCATGTCCGGCGGCGTCGACTCCTCGGTCGCGGCGGCGCTGCTGGCGCAGCAGGGACACGAGGTGATCGGCTTGTCGATGCAGCTGTACGATCAGCGGGGCGGCGAGGTCCGCTTCGGAGCGTGCTGCACGATCGACGATCTTCACGACGCACGGCGGGTTGCGGGGCGCCTGGGGATTCCCCACTACATCATGAACCTCGAGCGGCAGTTCGACGATCACGTGATCTCGAACTTCGTCAGCGAGTACGCCGCGGGCCGTACGCCGATCCCGTGCGTGCACTGCAACAGCGGGTTGAAGTTCGCGACGCTTGCCGAGCGCGCGGCGGGATTCGGCGCGGAGGTCGTGGCGACCGGCCACTACGCGCGGGTGGATCGCGACGAGACTTCCGGACGGTTCCTGCTCAGGCGAGGCGTCGATGCGGCGAAGGACCAGTCGTACTTTCTCTTCAGCCTGACCCAGGCCCAGCTTGCTCGCGCCTGCTTCCCCGTGGGGTCGCTCGAGAAGACAGCCGTCCGCGACCGTGCGCGGACGCTCGGACTCGCCGTGGCCGACAAGGGCGACAGCCACGAGATCTGCTTCGTTCCCGACGGCGATCACGCCGCGTTCGTGGCGCATCGCGCACGCGTGTCCGGCGGCGCGATCCGCGATCTGACCGGCCGCGTCGTCGGCCGGCACGGCGGCGTGCACCGCTTCACGGTCGGGCAGCGAAAGGGGCTGGGCCTCCCGTCGCCCGTGCCGCTGTACGTCGTCGGCATCGACGCCGCGTCGCAGTCGGTGACCGTCGGGCCGCGCGAGGCGCTGCAGCGGACCGTGCTCAGGGCATCTGGCGTCAACTGGACGGCTGGCGAGCCGCCAGCCGGCGGCACGCGGGTCACGGCGCAGATTCGATACCGCCACCGTGAGGCTCCCGCCGTCGTCACGCCTCAGGGGAACGGCGTGACCGCCACATTCGACGAGCCCCAGACCGCCGTCGCTCCCGGCCAGGCCGTCGTCTTCTATGACGGCGACGTGGTGCTGGGGGGTGGGTGGATAGACTAGCCAACTCCCAACTGCCAGACTCCCAACTCCCAAGGCAGCGTGTCAGGAGGCTTTGGGGGTCTGACCAGGTCGCGGTTGGAAACTGGAAGTTCGAAGTTGGGGCGTTGGGCGCTGGTAGCTGGAAGTTGACAACGCGTCGCTACGCTGTGACCTGTGCTTCGCCCAGATGCTGCGGGAGCCCCTCGAGGTACTTCTCGGCGTCGATCGCCGCCATGCAGCCGGAGCCGGCCGCGGTGACGGCCTGCCTGTAGACGTGGTCCTGCACGTCGCCGCAGGCGAAGACGCCGGGCACGCTCGTGCGGGTTCCAGCGTGGGTCACGAGGTAGCCGCCGGCAGCCATCTCGAGCTGACCCGCGAACAGGCCGGTGTTCGGCGTGTGCCCGATTGCGACGAACACGCCGTGCACCTCGACTTCCTTGCGCTCACCGGTCCGGTTGTTGCGCAGCACCATGGCGGTCACTTCGCCTCTCGAGGTGTCGCGGATGTCCTCGACCTCGGAGTTCCACTCGAAGGAGATCTTCGGGTTGGCGAACGCTTTGTCCTGCATGATCTTCGAGGCGCGGAGCGCGTCACGCCGGTGCACGACGGTCACCTCTGACGCGAAGCGGGTCAGAAAGAGGGCCTCCTCCATCGCGGAATCCCCGCCGCCGACGACGGCGATCGGCTTTCCGCGGAAGAAGTAGCCGTCGCAGGTGGCGCATGTCGAGACGCCGTGTCCCATCAGGGCGCGCTCCGAGGGGAGTCCAAGAAGCCGCGCCGAGGCGCCGGTCGCGATGATGAGCGTTCGGCAGCGGTGCTCGGCGTCCGGTGTGCTGACGGAGAACGGCGTCTTCTTCAGATCGACCGCCGTCACGTGGCCGCGCACGATTCCAGCGCCGAACCGCTCGGCCTGCGCCCGCATTTCCGCCATCAGATCGGGCCCCATGATGCCGTCGCGGTATCCGGGCCAGTTCTCGACCATGGTGGTCAGCATGAGCTGACCCCCGGCGTCCAAGCCCTCGATGACGAGCGGCCTCAGGTTCGCCCGCGCGCTGTAGAGCGCCGCGGTCAGACCCGCGGGGCCGGTGCCGATGATGATGACGTCGTGGAGAGTCATCTGCGGAGGATGCGGACTGCCTGTGCCGGGACACAGCCGGCGTCAGACGTGCTTGTCGATGAGCCGCTTGAGCGAGTCCTTGTCGGCCAGCCCGACGATCTGCTCGACGATCTGGCCGCCCTTGAAGAGCAGCAGCGTCGGGATCCCGCGGATGCTGTAGCGGAACGCGGTGTTCGGATTGTCGTCCACGTTCAGCTTCCCCACGACGATTCGCCCGTCGTAGTCCGTCGCGAGCTCGTCGACCGTCGGGGCCAGCCGCCGGCACGGGCCACACCATTCCGCCCAGAAATCCACCAGCACGAGCTGCGGCGACTTCACCACGGACTGATCGAAGTTAGTGTCGGTGAACGTCTGGACCTTTTCAGATGCCATGTCTGATGCCATGAATGTTCCTTCTTCCTTGTCCCTTCTCCCTTCCCGCTACCCCGGCCGGGCCCCGGCGCCCCCATACACTTTGACATACTCCGGCGCCGATCTGTCCCAGGAGTGGTCCCTGCGCATGCCTTCCAGCTGAAGGCGGGTCCAGGCATCCCGGTCGGCGTACGTCCGGAGGGCCCGTTCCACC
>DATIEW010000374.1:0-2611 GCA_035455585.1 Vicinamibacterales bacterium
ACGTGAGTGAAGCGTCAATGAAGGGTGCTGTCAGCGCCCTCACTTGCCTGCGTGTATCGGCTCGTTGCACATTTGCCACGGCGCGATACGCCGCCTTGACTTCTCAGCCGTCAAGGCGGACGATCCGGAACACTCTCCCAAGAGTCCGCGTCGCAACCTCTGGCCCTGGCAGTCGGCGTCGGATGCTTGTTCAGCGTAGTAATTATCGCGATGGCCAGGCCCATCTGGCTAATGGCACAGATGGAGCCATCGAAAGTGCTCAGGGAGCAGTAGGGCACTAGTCTACGCGGCTGTGCGCCCGATGCGAGGAGGATCACATGGCTAAGTGGATTACCTCAAGCGCATTAGAGAGGTCGTCGCGACAGGAGCAGCGCTAGAGCGGCCGCGGTCACGGTGATCGTCCGATCACCAGACCGTCATCCTCTTCTCCACTGCTCAACTTTCAACACGCAGCATGCAGCACTCAGCATTCAGCATTCTCCTACCACACCCTGATCCTCTTCTCGACCGGCCTGAACATGGCGTCGCCGGGACCGACGCCGAACGCCTCGTGGAAGGCGGCGAGGTTGCTCGCGGGGCCGTTGGCCCGGAACCGCGGGTGCGCGTGCGGCGTGGAGATCACCCACTGGTCGACGTACTCGGGCCGGATCTTCCACCGCCAGACCTGCGCCCAGCCCAGGAAGAACCGCTGGTCGCCGCTCAGCCCGTCCAGCTCCGGCCCCGGCCGCCCGCCGAGCGACAGCCGGTACGCGCGATGCGCCACCGAGAGGCCGATCAGATCGCCGAGGTTCTCGCGCAGCACGGGACTCCCGCCGGGCCGGAGCCCGTTGGCAACGCTCCATTCGTTGAACTGCTCGGTCAGCGCGGCCGCCCGCTTCTGGAATTCCCGCTCATCGTCCGGCGTCCACCAGTCGCGCGACCGTCCCCACCCGTCGAAGTACCGGCCGCGCTCGTCGAACCCGTGCGCGATCTCGTGGCCGATCACCGCCCCGATCCCGCCGTAGTTGACCGCTTCGTCGGCGTCGGCGGTGAAGAGCGGCGGCTGGAGCATGGCCGCCGGCACGACGATCTCGTTCCTCCCCGAGTTGTAGTACGCGTTGACTGTCTGGGGAGCGATCAGCCATTCGCCCCGGCTGTCGTCCTGCGTCAGCATGACCGTCCGCTCCATGGCCTGGAAGAGTTGCGCGCGCTGGATGTTGCCGAGGAGATCGCCCGGATCGATGACGAGGCCGCGGTAGTCGCGCCAGCGGGTCGGCCCTCCGATCTTCACGTCCAGCAGCGACAGCTTGTCGAGCGCCTCGCGCCTGGCCGGTTCGGTCATCCAGGGGGCTTCGCGGATGCCCTGGCGGAACGCTTCGACGACGTTCGCCATGAGCTTCTCGACCCGCTTCTTTGACGAAGCGGGGAAGTGCTTCTCGACGTACATCTGGCCGATGATGTCTCCAAGGTAGCCGTTGACGAGGGACACGGCGCGACGCCAGCGCGTCCGCCCCTCCTGCTGGCCGCTCAGCGTGCGCCCGAAGAACTCGAACCGCGCGTCGGCGAAGGCGTTGCTGATGAAGGGCGCGGACACGGTGATGTAGCGCGCTGCGAGCCACGCTTTCCAGGTGGCGAGCGGCGTCGTGCCGGCCAGCTCCGCGAAGCGGCGGAAGAACGACGGCTGCATGAGGACGATTGACGACGCCCGGCTGAGCCCCTGGGGGGTAGCCCAGGCGTTCCAGTCGAAGCCGGGCATCTCGCGCCTCAGGCGCCGCAGGGTGTAGCTCTCGGAAGCGACCGGAGACTGGCGTTCGGCCATCGGCACCTGCGCGCGCGCCAGCTCGGTCTCGAGCGCGAGGACGGCCCGCGCATCACCGCCCGGATCGGCGCGACTGGTCAGCTTGAAGATCGTCGTGAGGTAGTCGACGTACTTCGATCTGACCTCCACGTATCGGGGCGTCCCTTCCAGGTAATGCTCGCGGTCGGGCAGCATGGTGCCGCTCTGCGAGAGCTGGACGACGATGCGGCTCATGTCCGTGGGGTCGAGCCCGAGCGCGCCCTCGAAGGGCCCGCCGCCGCCGCTCGCCGACAGCTGCCCCGCTTCGCGCGCGAAGGCTTCCGCCGAGGCAATCCCGTCGATCCGCTGCAGGACCGGCTCGATGGGCTTCCAGCCGAGCGCCTCGATGCGCGCCTCGTCCATCAGGCTCTTGTAGAGGTCGGCGACCTGCTGCGCGGGAGATCCCGGGCGCGGAGCGCTGCCGGCGGCGATGTCTTCGATGATCTTCCGGACGTCGTGCTCGGCCCGTTCGGCCAGCTCCACGAAGACGCCGTAGTTGGTGTTCTCGGCCGGCATCTCGAAAGTGGTAATCCACCGGCCGTTGGCGTGCAGGAACAGGTCGTCCTCGGAGCGGACGGCCTCGTCGAACGCGGCAGGGTCGAGGCCCGTGCGCTGGCTCGGCGCCTGCGCACCGAGCACGGCTGCGGCGCTCAGGATTGCCGTGGCGGCGCGGAGGTGGTGGATCATGTAGAACCCACAACTTCACCCGGCAGATACACCAGAACCCGCGTGCCCTTGCCCTCCTCCGATTCGACATGCGTCGCGCCGCCGCTCTGCGCGACGATCCCGTACACC
>DATIEW010000375.1:0-3553 GCA_035455585.1 Vicinamibacterales bacterium
AGGCCGAAGTCCAGGACCTTGACCTCGTCGCCGCCGGACAGCACGATGTTCTCCGGCTTGAGGTCCCGGTGCAGCACCCCTTCGCGGTGCGCCGCGTCGACTGCACCACACACGGCGGCGAGGATGCGGATCGCACGCCCCGGCTCCAGGCGCCCTTCACGTTCCAGCAGGTGCCGCAGATCCTCTCCCTGCACGATTTCCATCGCCAGGTACGCCCCTGAACCCGCGAACGAGCCGTGGCCGTACACCGCCACGATTGACGGGTGGCGGAGACGCGCAATCATCTGCGCCTCGTGGCCGAACCGGCGACGCGCCTCCGGATCAGTGACGAGCTCGGGCCGGATGACCTTCAGCGCGACGAGCCGATCGAGCCGCAGGTCGCGCGCACGGTAGACCGTGCCCATCCCGCCGCGTCCCAGCAGCTCTTCCAGCCGGTATCTGTCGTCGACGATCCCCGGGACGGACAGCTCGCTGCTCATCGCCCCGGAGAGTCTAACAGGAGATCAGGAGGTCATGAGAAAGAACAGGAGAACAGGAGATCAGGAGATCAGAAATCTGGAAATCCAGGAGGTCAGGAGAGCAGGAGGTCAGGAGAGCAGGAGATTGGGCCCTGAGGCCTGATGTCACCCGAGAACTGGCTACTCGGACGCCAGAATCGCGAACTGGGGTTCCCCGATGCAAGTGATCCGTAATGATGAACCAGCGTACTGCAGACCGCGAACTGCGAAAACTGCGAACTGCGAACCGCGGCTCCGCCCTGGCTCTTCGCCCCTTGCCCCTTATCCCTTATTCCTTATTCCTTATTCCTTATTCCTTATCTTTGTCCATCCCGGCCCCCGCGCTCTCGAGGAGGCCTCGAATCTCATCAGCCTCGAGCGACTCCTGTTCGAGCAGGCGCTCGGCCACCAGCCGCACCGCCTCGCGGTGCTGTGCGATCAGGGAAGCGGCCCGATCGTGGCCGGTCATGACGATCCGGTGTATCTCATCGTCGACGCGCAGCGCGGTCGCCTCGCTCACAACGTGTGGCTGGTCTGCCTGGCTGGCGCTCCCGGTCTTGCGGAATGCCAGCGGCCCGAGCTGCGACATGCCCCATTCGCAGACCATGCGCTGCGCGATGTCGGTCGCGCGCTCGATGTCGTTCGACGCACCGCTCGTCATCTGGCGCATGAAGAGCTCCTCGGCGACGCGGCCGCCCATCAGGACGGCAATCTGCGTTTCGAGATAGTCCTTCGTATACGTGTGGCGGTCCGCTTCCGGCAGCTGCATCGTGACGCCCATGGCGCGGCCGCGCGGGACGATCGTCACCTTGAGCAGCGGGTCGGCGTGGGGGAGCAGGGCGGCGACGGCGGCATGGCCGGCTTCGTGATAGGCACAGATGAGGCGGTCGAGCTCGCTCACCGCGATCGAGCGGCGTTCGACGCCCATCAGGACCTTGTCGCGCGCCTCCTGGAGGTCCGCGCCGGTCACGGTCTGACGGCCGCCGCGCGCGGCCAGCAGCGCCGCCTCGTTGACGAGGTTGGCCAGATCGGCGCCCGAGAAGCCGGGAGTGCCGCGCGCGATGGCGCGCAGGTCCGCCTGCGAATCGACGGGAATCCTGCGGGTATGCACCCGCAGGATGGCCTCGCGCCCCTTCATGTCGGGATTGCCGACCATGACCTGACGGTCGAAGCGGCCCGGGCGGAGGAGCGCCGCATCGAGGATATCCGGCCGGTTCGTGGCCGCGATGACGACGATGCCGTGATGGGACTCGAAGCCATCCATCTCGACGAGGAGCTGGTTGAGCGTCTGCTCACGCTCCTCGTGGCTCAGCGAGTGGCCGCCACGCGTGCGACCGACGGCATCCAGCTCGTCGATGAAGATGATGCACGACTTGTGGCGCCGCCCGTCGCGGAAGAGGCGCCGGACGCGGGAGGCTCCGACGCCTGCGTACATCTCCACGAAATCCGACCCGCTGGCGAAGAGGAAGGGAACGCCCGCCTCGCCCGCAATCGACCTGGCCAGCAGCGTCTTGCCCGTGCCCGGAGGCCCGACGAGGAGCACGCCCTTGGGGATCCGGCCGCCGACGGCGGCGAATCGCTGCGGGTGGCGGAGGAAGTCGACAATCTCCTTGACCTCGTCCTTGGCTTCGTCCACGCCCGCGACGTCCTGAAAGGTGATGACCTGCTCGCCGCGCTCGGCGGCCCGGGCCCGGCCGGAGATCGACGGGATCCGGCCTGTCGTCGTGCGGTATACCGTGAAGCCGAGCAGCGCCAGGAACGCTGCGGCGGTAGCCATCGCGCTCCAGCGCAGCGACCGGGCATCGGTCACCGGCGTGATGTCGACGCGAACGCCGCGCCGTGCAAGGTCGGTGACGAAGGCCGTGCTGGAGGCGAGGAACTCGGGAGGCGCGAAGGTCTGGCGCTCGCGGCCGTCCCGGAGGAGGATGTCGATCGTGCCCTGACCGAACGTCACGTGCGCGATCTCGCCGGCCTCGGCAAGCGCGAGAAACTCCGAGAAGGCCAGCGGCGGCTCCGCCGCCGTGCGGTCGGCCAGATGAACGGCGGCAGCGCCCGCTGCCAGGAGCAGGAGGACGGCAGCCGTGAGAAAGTAGCGAGGTTTGTGAAAACGTGTCAGGGCCACTCTCAGAGTCCGTGTTGCGAAGTGCCAGGCGGACACCCGAGACGTCAGTTCCCGGGCGCAGAGAGATTCCCCACGCCGGGTCCGGCCCGGTGCCTGGTGGCAGACCTTCAGTTTGTAAAGGGCACTCCGCTGGGGAATGGAATGTGTTCAGATTCTACACCGGTACACGGGACAGTGTAAACGGAAGAATCGCATGAATCGAGCTCAGCCTTTGCCGCCTGACGGCAACCCGCCGCACCGCTGGTTTGCGTGGCTCGTCCATCTCTACACCGCTCTCGGGACGCTTGCCGCGTTCTTCGGCGCGATCGCGGTGTTCGGCGATCGCTTCCGTGAGGCGTTTCTCTGGATGGCGGCGGCGACGATCGTGGATGCGACCGACGGGCCTCTGGCGCGCGCCGCGCGGGTGAAGGAAGCGGTGCCGTGGTTCGACGGCGCCCGCCTCGACGACATCGTCGACTACCTGACGTTCGTCTTCCTGCCGGTGCTGCTGCTCTACCAATCGCGCGCGCTGCCGGCGGGGTGGGAGCCCGGGGCTGCCTCCGTGGTTCTCCTCAGCAGCGCGTACGGATTCGCCGCCGAGGATGCGAAAACCGAGGACCATTTCTTCACCGGCTTTCCGTCGTACTGGAACATCGTAGCGCTCTACCTGTACGCGTTTCGATTCGATCCGGCCGCGAACGGGCTGATCCTGCTCGTGCTGAGCGCGCTCGTGTTCGTGAGGATCGGCTACGTGTATCCGTCGAGGACGCCCACGTTGAGGCGCCTGACGATCGCGCTGGGCTGTATCTGGGGGGCGATGATGTTCGGTGTGATCCTCATGCTTCCGGACGTCTCCCGGGTACTGCTCACCGCATCGCTGTTCTTTCCCATCTACTACACCCTGCTGTCCCTCGGGCTGCACGTCCGTCGGTCGCCGCGGGGCGGGCGGGCGTCG
>DATIEW010000376.1:0-2416 GCA_035455585.1 Vicinamibacterales bacterium
AAGGCCGGCGAGAAAGCCTTCGTCGACTACGCCGGCATGCGGCCCACCCTCGTCGACGTCGCGACGGGCGAGGCGATCGCCGTCGAGCTGTTCGTCGCCGTGCTCGGCGCGTCCAACTACACCTTCGCCGAGGCGACCCGCACCCAACAGAGCGCGGACTGGATCACGAGCCACGTCCACGCCGTCGAGTACTTTGGCGGCGTCCCGGCGGTGTGGGTGCCGGATCAATTGCGCACCGGCGTGACGGTGCCATGCCGGTACGAGCCGGGGGTCCAGCGGACGTACGCCGAGTGGGCGCAGCACTATCACACGGTGGTCATTCCGGCACGGCCGGCGAAACCCCGGGACAAAGCGAAGGTCGAGGTCGCCGTCCAAGTCGCCGAGCGCTGGATCCTGGCGCGCCTGCGCCATGAGACCTTCTTCAGCCTCGCCGCGCTGAATACCCGCATCGACGAGCTCCTCACGGCGCTCAATACGCGCCCCATGAAAAGCTATGGCGGACGCACGCGCCGCGATCTCTTCGCGCAGTTTGATCGGCCCGCCTTGCAGGCGTTGCCCGCTGAGCGCTTCGTCCATGCGGACTGGCTGCAGGCGCGCGTCAACATCGATTACCACGTCGAGGTCGATCGCCACTACTACTCGGTGCCCTATCCGCTGGTGCACGAGACGCTCGACGTGCGCCTCTCCGCGACCACGGTCGAGATCTTCCAGCGCGGGACCCGGATCTGGGTCCATCTGCGCAGTGATCGGGCGGGGCGGCACACGACGGTGGCCGAGCACATGCCGAAAGCCCACCGCGCGCATCAGGAATGGAGTCCGTCGCGGCTCGTCCGCTGGGGCGCCACGATTGGTCCCGAGACGGAGACGCTCGTGCAGCAGATTCTCGAGAGTCGTCCGCATCCCGAGCAAGGGTATCGATCCTGTCTCGGGCTGCTGCGCTTGGCGAAGCGCTACGGCCCGGCGCGATTGAACGCCGCGTGCGCCCGGGCCGTCGCCGTCGGCGCACGGTCGTATCGCCACGTCGATTCGATGCTCAAACACGGCCTCGATCGGCAGCCGCTCCTGCCCGAGGCCGCAGAGGCCCGCCCCATGCGCACCCACGACAACGTACGCGGATCCGCGTACTACCACGAAGGAGAGCCCTCATGATGACCATGACCCGTGACCGACTCAAGTCCCTGCGCCTGAGCGCCATGGCCGACGCCTACGTCTCGCAGCACCAGGATGCGGCGATGACGACCCTCGCCTTCGACGAGCGCTTCGGCATGCTCGTCGACGCCGAGCAACTCTTTCGAGACAACCGGGCGCTGACGCGGCGCCTCAAGGAGGCGAAGCTGCGCCTCCCGCACGCGTGCCTCGAAGATCTCGATTACGCGCCGCGCCGCGGCCTGGATCGGGCCGTGATTCGGCAGCTCGCCGTGGGCCGCTGGATTATCGAGCACCACAACGTCCTGATCACTGGCGCCACGGGCGTCGGCAAGACGTTTCTGGCCTGTGCGCTCGGGCAGCAGGCGTGTCGCCAGGGGCACCGAGTCATTTATCGTCGGCTGCCGCGGCTCTTTGCCGATCTGGCGCTCGCGCACGCGGACGGGTCGTACATCGCCGTCCTGGGGCGCCTCGCGCGCGTCGACGTCCTCGTGCTCGACGACTGGGGACTCGGCACGGTGACCGATCGCCACCGGCACGACCTCCTCGAGATCCTCGAGGACCGCGATGGCGCGCGGTCCACGGTCATCACCAGTCAGCTGCCCCGGGAACGCTGGCACGACTATCTGGGGGACCCGACCGTCGCAGACGCCATTCTCGACCGGCTCGTGCATCGGGCCCACCCGCTCGCGCTCGCCGGGCCCTCGCGACGAAAGGAGCCACCGGCGAAGCCCGCGGCAGAGTGAGGCAGGCCGTGGACGCCGACAGACCCATGGAAACCACAGACCGGTTTCCACAGGTCTTTGGAAAACCGCACAGAGCGCGGTTTCCCACCGCGCCCACCGCCATCATCTATTTATGTCCACGGAAGAACGAAGACCAAACCACGGGATCCCTTGTCACGGAGGCTGAGGACTCAGTACACTGCCGGACGCCCAAGCGTCGCTTCGCTCCGATCACGATGCGCGGTCCGACTGATCACGATGACCTGGACTGGCTGATCACGATGCGGCGGACCAGCTGATCACGATGCGTGGAATGCGCACCTCGACGCCGCCGCCAGCTTGGCAACATTGTCGGAGCGAGGCCGGGTGGTTCCCGAGACGAACGATCCAGCTATCCGCGAAACCTTCGTGTTCCGATATCGGCTCATGTACCGCGTCGACGACGAGCGGGTCGTCGTCGTGGCGTTTGTGCACGGCGCGCGTGACTTTGCCACGTGGCGCCAGGGACAGGACTCGCTATGACCCGCGACGCAGGCTAACACCCG
>DATIEW010000377.1:0-2535 GCA_035455585.1 Vicinamibacterales bacterium
GGCCTCGAGGCGCCGCACGCCGGCCGCGATGCCGGATTCCTCGGTGATGGCGAAGAACCCGATATCGCCGGTGGCCCTGACGTGCGTGCCGCCGCACAGCTCCATGCTGAACCCCGGCACCGACACGACGCGGACGCGGTCGCCGTACTTCTCCCCGAAGAGCGCCATGGCGCCCGCCTCGATGGCTTCCTGCGTCGTCCGCACCTCGGTCTGCACCGCGACGTTCCTGCAGACGTGGGCGTTCACGATCCGCTCGATTTCCTCGATCTGGGATCGCGAGACGGGCGCGAAGTGCACGAAGTCGAACCGGAGGCGGTCGGGCGCCACGAGCGAACCAGCCTGTTTCACGTGGGCACCAAGCACCTGTCGCAGCGCCGCGTGCAGCAGATGGGTTGCAGTGTGGTTCCTCCGCGTCGCGTCGCGGATCTCGTCGGCTACTTCGGCCGTCACGACCTGCCCGCGCCGCAGCCGTCCCTCGTCGATCCGTACGAAATGGAGGCGTGGGCTTTCGCCAGACGGCTTGACGAGCCGCTCGACAGTGGCCGTGGATCCGTCGGCGCCGAAGATCCGGCCGCGGTCCGATACCTGCCCTCCGGCCTCGACGTAGAAGGGCGTCTGGTCGAGCGCGAGGTACCCGCGCACGCCCGTCGCGAGTTCGTCGATGGAGGCGCCCGCCTCGGTGAAGAGCGCCAGGATCTGCGCGCCCTGCACGCAGGTAGTCTCGTAGCCGGCAAAGCGATCCCCGGCCCTGGCGAGCGCCTGCGCGATGGCGTCCGGCATGCTGAGCGCCAGTGCGGCGTCGGCGGCCTTGAACGCGCTGCCGGCCCGGCCCCGCTGGCGCTGCTGCTCCATTGCGCGGTCGAAGCCTTCCCGATCGATGGCAACCCCGCGCACCTCCGCGAGATCTTCCATGAAGTCAAGGGGAACCCCGAGCGAGTCGTAGAGCCGGAAGGCCTCGTCGCCGGGTACGGTCCGGGTGCCGGCGGCGGCCCGGTCGATCGCCTCTTCCAGACGCGGCAGGCCTGCGGTCAGCACGGCATCGAAGCGCTCCTCCTCGCTGCGGATGACGCGGGCGATTGCTTCGCGTCCGGTGCGCAGCTCCGGATAGGCGTCGCCCATCTCGGCAATCAGCACGTCGGCCAGCTCGTGCAGCACCGGATGGCTGAAGCCGAGCTTCTTGCCATGTCGCATCGCGCGCCGCATGATCTTCCGCAGCACGTAACCCCGCCATTCGTTGGAAGGGACGACGGCGTCGGCGATGAGGAACGTCATGGCGCGGAGGTGGTCCGCCACGACGCGCATCGAGATGTCTGCCGGGTCGTCGAGGGTCCCGCCGTACGGCCGCCCCGCCCGCGAGCCGATCGCCTCCAGCAGGGGCGTGAAGAGATCCGTGTCGTAGTTCGAGAGTTTGCCCTGGATCACTGCGGTGATCCGTTCGAGTCCCATGCCGGTGTCAATCGAGGGCGCGGGGAGCGGTGTGAGCGTTCCATCCGGCAGGCGATCGAACTCCATGAACACGTTGTTCCAGACCTCTACGAAGCGATCGCAGCTGCAGTCGAGGCCTCTGCACGGAGCGCCGCGCCGCTCTTCCTCGCAGGGAACGTCGCGGCCACGGTAGTAGTGGATCTCGGAACAGCGGCCGCACGGACCGGTATCGCCCATGGACCAGAAGTTCTCCGCGAGCCCGAGCTCGCCGATCCGGTCAGCCGGCACGAGCGTCGCCCAGACGGCGTGCGCCTCCTCGTCGCGGGGGATGCCGGACTCGCCCGCGAAGATCGTGGGGAACAGCCGGTCGGCCGGCAGCGCCCAGACCGTCGTCAGGAGCTCCCACGCGAAGGGAATCGCTTCGCGCTTGAAGTAGTCCCCGAATGAGAAGTTGCCCAGCATCTCGAAGAACGTATGGTGGCGCAGCGACGGGCCGACGTTCTCAAGGTCGTTGTGCTTGCCGCTCACGCGCATGCACTTCTGCGACGAGGCCGCCCGGGTGTAGGGGCGCCGGTCCAGGCCGAGGAAGACCTCCTTGAACTGGTTCATGCCCGCGTTCGTGAACAGGAGCGTCGGATCGTCGGAGGGGACGAGGGGCGAGCTGGGCACGACGGTATGTCCCTGCCGGCGGAAATAGTCGAGGAAACTGGCGCGGACGTCCCGGGATCGCATGGCGGTATTGTACCGAGTTGTGAGTTTTCAGAACGTGTGAAGAAATGGCGGGCGACCGGTGCGATCAGCGGGTGGGCGCCGAAGCACATCGGCCAGATGGCGCCTCGATCTGCACCCCACGATGCACGAAACGCATCGCGGGGGCCCCGCCCTACGCGCGGACAAATGCGCCTCCGGTGCCCGTCCGACGATGGCCGCTCCGGTCAAAACTCACAGCTCCTGGCTGCGAAGCGCCCGCAGCTCGGCGTCGATGGCGGCGGGAGAGAAACCCTGGCGCATGAGGAACTGATAGAGGCGGGCGTAGGCAGCCGGCTGGTCGGGGCAGCGGCGGCCGCCGAGCTTCTTCTGCACGGCGCGCGCGACGAGCGAGCGCTCGTC
>DATIEW010000378.1:0-4091 GCA_035455585.1 Vicinamibacterales bacterium
CGACCGGTTCGAGTACCTGCTGGGGACCAGCGGCAAGGCCGGCAACCTCAGGGGCAGGAAGATCGTGGGCGGCAATGTCTTCGAAGACCCGCGCTCGCGCGAGTACCCCACGCCCCCGCAGAAGGAGCCGTACGGCTCGGCGATCTTCCGCAAGGCCGCCGAAGGCCTCGGGTACCACCCGTACCCGCAGCCCTCGTGCAACCTCAGTCAGCCCTACACGAACCCCGAGGGGCTCAGCCTGAAGACGTGCACGTTCTGCGGGTACTGCGAGCGCTTTGCCTGCGAGCATTTTGCCAAGTCGTCTCCCCAGACGGTGCTGCTCCCGGTGCTCCTGAAGGACCGCAACTTCGAGCTGCGCACGGGCTGCCAGGTGCTGCGCATCAACGCCGACAGCAGCCGGACCGTGGCGACGGGGGTCACGTACGTCGACGCGGACGGACAGGAAGTGGAGCAGCGGGCGCGACTCATCATCCTCGGCGCTTACGCGCTGAACAACGTGCGCTTGCTGCTGCTCTCGCGGATCGGACGGCCGTACGACCCCACCACCGGTCGGGGCGTCGTGGGAAGCAACTACGCGTATCAGACGATGAGCTATCCCCAGGTCTTCTACGACGAGAGCATCAACATCAATCCCTTCATGCGCTCCGGCGCCAACGGCACCGTCATCGCGGACTTCGCCGGAGACAACTTCGATCATGGCCCGCTCGGGTTCGTCGGCGGCGCCTACATCGGGGAGATCATGACGAACGGTCGTCCCATCGGGTTCCATCCGGTGCCCCCCGGCACGCCCGCATGGGGAGCGGCGTGGAAGAAAGCCGTCGTGCGCCACTACAACCACACCTCCACCATCAACGTTCACGGCGGCTCGGTGGCGACGCGCCAGAACTACCTCGACCTCGACCCGACGTACAAGGACGCGTGGGGTCTGCCGCTGCTGCGCATGACCTTCGACTTTCCGGAGAACGACATCAGGATGTCGGCCTATGTCACCCGGAAGGCCATCGAGATCGGTGAGGCGATGGGCGGCCGGCTGGTCGTCGGGTCGCCCCGGACGGGTCCGTACGACATCACGGAGTACCAGACGACGCACAACACCGGCGGCACCATCATGGGGACCGATCCCTCGACGAGCGTCGTCAACCGCTATCTACAGAGCTGGGACGTGGCCAACCTCTTCGTGATCGGCGCCTCGAACTATCCGCAGAACGCGTGCTACAACCCCAGCGCCACGCTGGGAGCGCTGGCCTACTGGTCGGCGAACGCCATCGTGACGAAGTATCTGAAGTCCCCCGGCCCGCTGATGAGCCGATGACGACGCCGATCGCCGACGACGCGTTCGTCGGCATCGCCGCGTACGTGGATTCGCTCCGATGACGGAGGCGCGGAGGGCCGACGCGGTCCGGGACGGAGAACCCGGCGCCGCCGGACCCGCGCTCTACCCGCAATCGACCGGGCGCGACGGCGTCGAACGACTCCACGCCGCGTGGTCGAAACCGCGCCGCTTCGCGTTCTTCACCGAGATCAACAACACGCACATCGGCCTGCTCTACGTCGCCACCGGCTTCCTGTTCTTCCTCGCAGCCGGCGTGCTCGCGCTGCTCATGCGCATCCAGCTCGCGGTCCCCGGCAGCACCTTCCTCGATCCGCGCACCTACAACCAGTTCTTCACGATGCACGGCACCGTGATGATGTTCCTGTTCGCCGTGCCGATCGTCGAGGCGATCGCCGTCCTGCTGCTGCCGAACATGCTGGGCGCGCGGGACATGCCGTTCCCCCGTCTCTCCGCCCTCGGCTACTGGTCATACGCCCTCGGCGGGGCCCTCGTCTTCTCGAGCCTGTTCTTCGGCGTCGCGCCCGACGGTGGCTGGTTCATGTACCCGCCGCTCACCGGCCCGACGTTCTCGCCGGGCATCAACACGGATATCTGGGTGCTCGGCCTCGGCTTCGTCGAGATCGCGGCGGTCGCGGCGGCCGTCGAGCTCATCGTCGGCATCCTCCGGACGCGCGTGCCGGGCATGACGCTGGGGACGATGCCGATCTTCGCCTGGTACATGCTCGTCACCGCCGGCATGATCATGGTCGGCATGCCGGCCGTGATCGCGGCCGACATCCTGCTGGAGCTGGAGCGGCTCCTCGGGATGCCGTTCTACGACCCCACCCGGGGGGGCGACCCGCTGCTGTGGCAGCACCTCTTCTGGCTCTTCGGTCATCCCGAGGTCTACATCATCTTCCTGCCGGCGGCGGGCGTCGTCTCGATGATGCTGCCGGCCTTCGCGCGCGCGCGGCTCGTCGGCTACAGCTGGATCGTTCTCGCCGCCGTCGCCGTGGGGTTCCTGAGCTTCGGCCTCTGGGTGCACCACATGTTCACCACCGGACTGCCGCTGCTGTCCCTGGCCTTCTTCTCGGCGGCGAGCTCCGCCATCGCCATCCCCATGGGCATCCAGGTGTTCGGCTGGCTCGCGACGCTCTGGGACGGCAGGCCCGTCCTCCGCGTGCCGATGCTGTTCATTCTCGGCTTCCTGTTCATCTTCACGATCGGCGGCCTGACCGGGGTGATGGTCGCGGCCGTGTCCTACGACTGGCAGGTGCACGACACGTACTTCGTCGTGGCGCACTTCCACTACGTGCTCATGGGAGGCATGGTGTTCCCGGTCTTCGCCGCCCTCTATTACTGGATGCCGGCGGCCACCGGACGCCTGCTCTCCGAGCGGCTCGGGCGCTGGGCGTTCGGGCTCATGTTCATCGGCTTCAACGCCGCGTTCCTGCCCATGCACCTCACCGGCCTGCGCGGCATGCCCCGACGCGTCTACGGCTATTCCGAGGCGCTCGGCGTCGACTGGCTGAACCTGAACACGACGGTGTTCTCCTTCGTGCTCGGCGCCGGCGTGCTGGTGGTCGCGTTCGACGTCGTGCGACAGCACCGGGCGGGGCGTCACGCCACCGACAATCCCTGGGACGCTCCGTCTCTCGAGTGGATGGCGGGCCGGAAGCCGCACGCGTTCCGCAGCCTCGTCCCGATCACGTCACGCTACCCGCTCTGGGAGCAGAAGGGCCTCGCGGAGGACGAGGCCTCCGGGCGCGGCTACCTGCCGGATGCGCCCACGGGGGAGCGCGAGGCGCTGGTCACGTCGGCCATCGCGACCGAGCCACAGCAGATCATGCGCCTGCCGGGTCCGGGCTGGACCGGCTTCGTCGCCGCCGCGACGACGGCGATTGCGCTCGCCGCGTCCACCATCCAGCTGACGGCGCTCGGGGTGGTCGCCGGGCTCGCCGCCGCCGCCACCTATCTGTACTGGCTGTGGTCGATGGATCGAGCGCTGCCCCGCGCGCCGGCCGATGCCGGCCGCGGCCTCGCGCTGCCGCTCTACAGCAACGACGGCGCCAGCGTCGGCTCGTGGGGCATGGTGGTCCTCCTCATCTCCGACATCGTCGTCATCGCGTCGTTCGCCTTTGCCTATCTCTTCCTGTGGACAGGGCGACCAGTCGCCTGGCCTCCCGATGGCTCACGACTCCCGGGCTTCCTCGAGCCCGCGGCGATCGCGATGGCGGTCGCCGGCGCCTGGCTGCTCTTCGAGGCCGCCCGTCGGCTCAACCGGCGCGATCGCCGTCGTGCCACGGCCGGGTGCCTGGGCGCAGCCGCGATTCTGGCGAGCGGCGTGCTGGCCATGGGCTGGATGTGGCTCATGAGCCTCGGCATCGATTCCACACGACACGCGTACGGCGCCGCGGTGTGGACGCTGCTCGGCTACATGGCGCTGCACGTCGCCAGCGGCGCCGGCATGGCGCTGTGGTGCCTGGCGCGCCTGGCCCTCGGCATGCTGGATTCGTGGCGGTCGCTGACGCTGCACATCTGCGTGCTGTGGTGGCGGCTCACGGCCGCCGCCACGGTGATGGCGCTCGTCCTCGTCACCGGATTTCCCCGTGTCGTCTCCTAGCCTCGAGGCTCGGAACGACGTCGGCGCGCTGCTCGACCTCGGGTTCGGGTTCTACGTCTGGGCCGCTCACTTGCTGGCGGTCTACATCGGCACCGCGCTCGCCTGCGTGCTCGGGCTCGGCACCGCCAGCGCCGGCAGCAGAACGGCGTTCCTCGC
>DATIEW010000379.1:0-9665 GCA_035455585.1 Vicinamibacterales bacterium
CAGCATCGCGGCGAGCCACACGGCCGCGAACAGCGCAGCGATGAGGAACGTCGGCTGTTGGAGCCGCATCTCCTTGCGTACGAGGTTTGCGATCGCGCCCGCGGGCCGGCTCCGCAGCACCGCGAGGCGCTCGAACACCCCGGACGCGATCGGCGCGCCTCCCTCTCCAATCGCCTTCACCTCGTAGCGCGCGAACATTCGCCAGCCGAGCCACAGCGTCCCGGCCGCATACATCAGGCGCACGGTCACCAGCGCGGGGTGCGCGTCGAACGGGTCCAGCTCGAGCCCGGTCACGCGCGACGTGACGAACGTCGCGCCCATCTCGACGATCGCGAGCCCCGCGAGGCTGAACACCGCGCCCCCAATCGTGGACCCCGCGACGAGCGTCCAGAGGCCGGCCGAGCAGAACATGACGAGAAGGAAGCTGGCCTGCGCGACAGGGAACCCGTCGCGGACCGCGCGCGCACCGACGGCGGCGTAGGCCGCCACACCGATCACGGTCAGCACGAGAGCGAGCGGACCATGTTTGCTCAGCCAGAGGCTCGCGCGGCTGACCGGCTGCGCCAGCAGCTGCACCATCGTCCTGTGTTGGAACTCCGAACCGAAGGGCAGCGCGGCCAGCAGCGCGGAGCCGAGCAGGAACCCGGCGGCGGAGACTTGAAACGCGTGCACCAAGACCGAGCGCAGATGATGCGGGGCGCTCGCGGGCTCGAACATCGACGCCCAGACCATCGGCAGCACGACGAGCGCGATGATCCCCGCCGCGGGCCACGCGAAGGTGCGAAGCTCTTTCCAGACGGGTGTCATGGCGGCCTCAGCTCAGCGTCGCCACGAACACTTCCTCGAGCGACAGCGACTCGGCCTGGCACCACTCGGGCGCCAGACGCTGGACGTCGGCGAGCAAGCGATCCCCCTCGCCCGCAACCACGATGTCGAGCTCGCGGTCAGAACGGTGGATACGCAGCGCGCCGGCGACGTCGAGCGCGGGCGCGGCCCCGGCGAAGCGCGCGCGGATGCGCTGATACCGCTCCCGTGCGTGGTCGGCCTCGATCGCCAGCACCGCCCGCCCGGCGTCCACGATTGTGAACTCGTCGATCAGCCCCTCGAACTCGGAGATGAGGTGCGTCGAGACCAGCACCGTGTGGTTGCCCGGGTCGGCGTCCTGATACGCGCCGATCACCGTCTGGATGAACTCGCGGCGGACGATGGGGTCGAGGCCGGAGGTCGGCTCGTCGAGCAGGAGCAGCTCCGGTTCCGGGCAGATGGCGCCGACGAGCGCCACCTGCGTGCGCTGCCCCTTCGAGAGCGCGCCGGTCTTCTGGTCGGGATTCAGCCGGAAGCGGCCGAGCAGATCGCGTTCGGTGTCCCGGTTCCATGTCCGGCGGAAGGACGCCAGGTAGTCCAGCGTCTCGCGCACGGTCATCCACGGATAGAATGCGACGGCGTCCGGCACGAACGAGATCCGCCGCTTGACCTCGACCTCCCGTCTCGAGGGGTCCATCCCGAACACCCGCACCGATCCCCGTTGCGGCCTCAGCAGGTTCAGCAGGCACCGCATCGTCGTCGTCTTGCCCGCGCCGTTCCGGCCGAAGAGGCCGTAGCAGCGGCCGGGCTTCACGTGCAGCGAGAGGTCGTGGACGGCCTCGGCGCGGCCGTAGGCGTAGCCGAGATGGTCGAGGTCGATCACCGCCGGGGAAGTGTTCCCGCTCATGATGTCCCCTGTTTCTGTGCGTAGCTGGTCTGCCGCGCCGCCAGCGCGTCGAAGCGTTCCTCGACGAGCGTCATCAGATCAGATCGTGAAAACTGGAGGTGATGCGCCTGGACGACGACCTCGTCGACGCCGGTGACGAGGAGCCGCCGCCGGGCGTCCTTGCGGAGCGCCGACTGCGGCACCCGGACGAAGCAGCCGCGGCCCTGCTGCGATTCGATGATCCCTTCGGCCTCGAGCTGCGTGTATGCCTTGGCGACCGTGTTGCGGTTCACGCGCAGCTCCTCCGAGAGCGGGCGGATCGAGGGGAGGGCGTCCCCCGCCCGGAGAAGGCCCGCGGCGGCGGCGGACTTCACCTGGTCCACCAGCTGGAGGTAGACCGGCTTGGCCGACTTGAAGTTGATCTGGAAGAGCACTTGGTCCTACTGTCATATGACAGTAGGACAGTTATGGCGGGTTGTCAAGCGGGGCCGCATGCGCGTGTCGAACGGGCCATAATCTTCAGTCGATGAGTGGATCACGCAGCCGGCGCCTGAACGTCGGGTTGATAGGACTGGGGCGATTGGGGCGCGTCTACGCCCGCGACCTGGCATCGCGGATTCCCGAGACGAAGCTCGTGGCGGTCGCCGACGTGAGCCCGGGCGTAGCGGCCGGAATAGGAGAGGAGTGGGACGTTGGCGGCGCGTACACCAATGCCTCGGACCTCATCACCAACCCGGCGGTCGACGCCGTCGTCGTCACGAGTCCCACGCACACGCATCGCGATCTGGTCATCGCGGCGGTGGACGCGGGCAAGGCGACCTTCTGCGAGAAGCCTCTCGCGCTCAGCCTCGAGGAGTGCCGGGCCGTCCAGGACGCCGTTGGCCGTCGCGGTGCCTTCTTCCAGATGGGCTTCATGCGGCGCTTCGATCCGGGCTACCTGGCCGGCAAGCAGAAGGTGGACGAGGGTGTCATCGGGACGCCCGTCGTGTTCAAGGCCTCCTCCCGCGACCCGTACCCTCCGAGCCTCGAGTACGCCGACCCCGCTAGCAGCGGCGGCATTCTCGTGGATATGGGCATCCACGACTTCGATCTGGCCAGGTGGTTCATGGGCGACGTCGCGACGGTGTCGGCGATTGGCGGCGTTCTGGCCTACCCGGAGCTGGCGACGGTGGGCGACATCGACAACGCGATCGCGACGTTGATCTTCGACACCGGCCGGCTCGGGGTCATCGATCTCTCCCGCAACGGCTGTTACGGGTACGACATCTCCACGGAGCTCCTCGGGACGGAGGGAACGGTCCGGATCGGCTATCTTCGCGAGACGCCCATCCTGATTCTGAAGAAGAACAGCGTGGTGCACGACACGGTGCCGTACTTCATGGAGCGATTCGAGAAGGCCTACGCGGCCCAGCTCCGGAACTTCGCGCTGAACGTGCTTGAGGAGCGCGAGCCGCCGGTGACCGTGACCGATGGGGTCGAGGCGCTGCGCGTCGCGCTCGCGGCGACGGCGGCGTGTCGCTCTGGTCAACCGGTCGTCGTCCAAAGTGTTTCCTGACTCGCGGTTCGCGGTGTGTTCTGCGAGGCGCGATACTCTTGCTGTCGTTGACCCTCCTTCAGGCCGAAGTGCTCCGGAAGAACTCCCTCGTTCGCGATCGCACGACGCCGGTGATCGTTCAGTCGTTCGATGAGCGGTGAGTGCACCGGCTGCGTACCCCGAGCAGCATCAGGATTCTCAGCGGCACACGCTCGGCGATCGCGTGGGACGAGTCCCACCTGTCCGCCTCTGGGGCGTCCTTGTTCGCATACGGACGCTCGAATCAAGGCAACCGCCTTTCGAGTTCGCGTGGGTGGGCCCCGGTGTTGGCACGTCGCGTGCTGGCCTGAATCCCGTTACGCGAGGTCGACATGCTGCGCGAAGTCCTGATCGCCGTCCGCAGGCTGCGAAAGCGCCCCGGTTATTCCGTCTCGGTCGTTGCCACGCTCGCGTTCGGCATCGGTGGCAGCACGCTGATGTTCAGCCTGCTGGATGCCGCGTTGCTGAGGCCGCTGCCGTTTGTGGAGCCCGAGCGCCTCGTGTCGGTGCTGGGGGTGGCCGGGCCGGAGCGGGCGGTTCGCGGGGCGTCGTTCCCAGAACTTGCGGACTGGCGCGCGATGAACGCCACGCTCGAGCACGTCACGCTGTACGACGAGACGTCGCTCAACCTGCGCCTCGACAGCGAGGCGATCCGGGTCGAGACCGAGCTGGTTTCGGCGTCGTACTTTCCACTGCTGGGTGCATCGGCCGCAATCGGCCGGACGTTCCTGCCCGAGGAAGACGCCGTGCCCGACCGCAACGCGGTCGCGGTTGTCAGCCATCGATTGTGGCGCGATCGACTCGGCAGCGATCCGCTCGTTCTGGAGCGCATCGTCCACCTCAACGATCGGCCGATGCAGATCGTCGGCGTGATGCCCGAGGGATTCAGCGGCATCTCGTTCGACACCGATCTCTGGGTGCCCTCGATGATGATCTCGCTCACGAGCTCGCCGGGGGTCGTCGAGGATCGCGGGACGCGATGGCTCCTGGCGCTGGCCAGGCTCGAGGCGGGTGTGTCCGTTTCGCGCGCGCAGGAGGACCTCACCCGCGTCGCGGCACTGCTGGAACAGCAGTATCCCGACTACCATCGGGCGAGGGGAGCGCAGGTCCTGCCACTGCGCGACGCCGTCCTGGGCGACACCGCGTGGCTCATCGCCGCATTGTTCGGAGCGGTGATCCTGTTCCTCGTCGTCTCGTGCACCAACGTGGCCGCCCTGCTGCTGGTGCGCGCGACCTCGCGGCGCCGGGAACTTGCCGTCATTCTGGCGCTGGGCGCCACAAGGTGGCATGTCCTTCGACAGCTGCTGACCGAGGCGGTCGTTCTTTCCCTGGCCGCGGGGACGATCGGCGCGATCGCCGCGGCCTGGAGCGCCGCCGCCATCGTCGCGGTGATGCCGGCCGGGGCGCTGCCGCTCTTCGTGCAGCCCGCGATCGACGTCCGCGCGCTCGCCTTTGCGCTGCTGGCGTCGCTCGTCGTCGGCGTCCTCGTGTCGATACTCCCTGGGGTTGCCGCGCTCCGCTCCGAGCTAGCCGAGGTTCTGCGGCAGGGAGCGCGATCCGCGGGGCAGGGCCTCGGGTCGATCAGGCGGCTGTCCATCCAGCAGACTCTGGTGATCGCCGAGATCGCGCTGGCGATGACGCTGCTGACAGCGGCGGCGCTCATGGTGCGCAGCCTGGAGCGCCAGATGCGAGTGTCGATCGGCTTCGATCCGGCCGGCCTGACCGTCGGCCGGCTGAGTCTCCCGGGGGCCCGCTACACGTCCGCGGCGCGGGCCGTTTTCGTCGAGCGTCTCGAGGAGCGCCTCTCGCGCGTTCCAGGTGTGCGGGCGGTGGCGATCGGCTCGGACGTACCCTTCACCGAGGTCTCGTCGGCTTCGATACTCGTGCCTGGCGGAGCGGCTCCGACCGTCGCGGGGATCCGCTACTACCGTCACTTCATCACGCCAGGATACTTCGAGGCGTTCGGGATTCCCGTCACGCAGGGCAGGGCGTTCACCGCCCTTGATCATGAGGGTGCGCCGCTCGTGGCCATCATCAACGAGAGCGCTGTCCAGCGCATCACGAACGCCGCGGATGCCGTTGGCCGCCGCTTTCGTCTCGGGAGATCCGACGGCCCCGTGGTCGAAATCGTCGGGGTAGTCCGGGACGCGCGCTACCGGGACCTGACGACCGATCCCGGCGGCGCGCGAACCGAGCCGGACGTCTTCTTTCCGTTCGCGCAGCGCACGGATCGCGACCTTCAGATCGCCGTGCGGACCGACGGCGCCGTCGCGGCTCTCGCCGCTCTTCAGCAGGCAGTTTCCGAGATCGACGCGGGTCTGCCGCTCTACGAGGTCCGGCCGCTGGAGGAGCTCGTCCGACAGCAGACCTCGACCAGCCGGTTCGCGTCGGCGCTGCTGGCCTTCTTCAGCGCGGGCGCGCTGCTACTGGCAGCGCTTGGCCTGTACGGGCTCGTCGCATACGTCGTCAGCTCGAGCCGGCAGGAGATCGCGATCCGTCTCGCTCTGGGAGCCGACGGGACCACCGTCACGGCCCTGATCGTGCGGAATGGAATGATCCTGGTTCTGGGCGGAATCGTCCTGGGGACCCTGGGCGCGATCGGCGCCGCCCGTACCCTTGAACAGCACCTGTTCCAGACGTCGGGCCTCGAACCTGCGGCCTACGCGTCCGTCGCGGCGCTCCTGCTCGCCGTGACCTTCATCGCGAGTTTCCTGCCGACCTGGCGCGCGGTGAGCGCCGATCCTCACGCGGCGCTGCGGGACGCCTGACGAAGTCAGGTTGCTGAGAGAGCCACCAACCTACGGATAAGGAAGAAGGAAGAAGTGAAGAGGTGAGCTGCCAGCTCATCTGTTGATGGGGATGTTGGCGGGTCAGGCCGAGCTTGAATCCAGCCCAGGCATACACCGAGCTGGATCGTCCGGTCCATCGAGCCGGATCGAAGGAGCCGTCCACGGCGCGGATCGCGCGATTTACCAGTAGACAACGGCATCTGACACCAGGTACAAGAGCTGAAGGAGATACTCCATTGGAGTATTGACGGCCTGGCTCGAGGCGTCCGACCAGGCGGCGAGCTCACGCCGACCTCCCCGCCATCGTCGACCGTCGGGCCGCGCCGTCAACCCTCCCACATCAGGAATGAGGAGGCGTTTGATGCTTCAGCGAATCGTTCTCGTGTCAGCAGCCTGCCTGGTCCTGGCAGCGCCTGCGGCCGGGCAGCAGGGGACGGCCGAAATCCGCGGTCGGGTCGTGGATCAGCAGCGCGCGGTGCTGCCCGGCGTCTCCATCGTCGTGACCAACCAGGACACCGGCCAGTTCCGCGAAGCGGTTACCAACGCGGACGGCACCTTCTTTCTGACCGCCATCCGGCCGGGGCGCTACGAAATCGTCGCCGAGCTGTCGGGCTTCAAGCGGTTCACCAGAGGAAACATCATCGCTGAAGTCGGCAAGACGACGACGATTCCCATTCAGCTCCAGGTTGGCGGGATTGAGGAGACGCTGACGGTGACCGCCGAGTCGCCGCTGGTCGACACCACGTCCAAGGAGGTGGGTGGGAACATCGACGCGCGGGAGCTGATCGAGCTGCCGTCGATCAACCGCAACTTCGTGGGGTTCGTCGGGCTGCTGCCGGGCATCGTCCCGAGCATCAGCAACGAGTCCTTCGGGTCGGATTCGATCAGCGTCAACGGGCAGGATGCGCGCTACAACAACTATCTGCTCGACGGCGCGAACAACAACGATGACGTGATCGGTCAGCGCGCCGGCACCCAGGCCCGCACGCCCATCGAGGCAGTCCAGGAGTTCCAGGTGCTGACGGGACAGTTCGACGCCGAGTTCGGCCGGACGACCGGCGGCGTGATCAACGCCATCACCAAGCAGGGGACGAACCAGATTCGTGGCAGCGCGTTCGGGTTCTTCCAGGACGCCAGTCTCACCAAACGGGACTATTTCGCCGCGAAGAACGATCTCGAGAAGCCCGACACCCAGCAGCAGCAGTTCGGCGGCACGGTGGGCGGGCCAATCGTGCGCGGGAAGGCGCACTATTTCTTCAGCCTGGAACGGGTTCACATCGATGATGGCGTGACGGTCAATATTCCATCGCGTCCGGAGCTGAACGACACGACGACCGAGAGGACGCGCGTGTGGAACACCGTGCTTCGCTTCGACCATCAGATCAACCCGAATCACATCTGGGCCGTCCGGTGGCTCCGGGAGGACTCACCTCAGTTCAACCAGGTGATAGGGGATGTCACGCTGGCCGCGGCCCGCGAAGAGTTCGACATCGATCAGACGGTCGTCGGCACCCTGACGTCAGTGCTGGGCAACAGCCGCGTGAATACCCTTCGGGTCGCGTTCACGCGGGAGGACGTGGCGTTCGCCAATTCGGGGTTCAACAGCAACGGCCAGCGGCAGGATCTGCTCCCGCCCACGCTGAACTTCCTGGACTTTACGGACCAGCAGAACGGCGTCGCGCAGGCGCGCATCAACAACGCCTACCAGCTCGAGGACACCTTCTCGTGGTTCGTTCCCGGGCGGCGCGGCGACCACGACGTGAAGTTCGGCTTCCAGTACGAGTACGTCTCACAGCGCTTCACCAATCAGGGAAGCGCCAACGGCGCGTTCAGCTTCCCCACCAACCACCCCTTCGACCCCGCCGATCCCTCGACGTATCCCGAGCGGATGTCGATTCGAGTTCCGGGCGGCAGCAACTTCTACCAGAAGGGGCACTACGTCTCGGCCTTCGCACAGGACAAGTGGGCGATCAACAGCCGGCTGATGCTCAGTCTCGGCCTGCGCTACGACCTCGACATCCTCCCGATCGACGAGTCCAACAACCCGTTCTTCGATTTCTCGGGCCCGGATGACTACCCCGTCGACACCAACAACTTTGCCCCGCGTGTCGGATTCGCCTACACGCTCGACGATGCCGGCCGCTCGGTGGTGCGCGGAGGGTACGGGCTGTTCTACAACCAGACCCGGATCGGCCAGATCTCCGGGTTCATCAACGACGGCGTGTTCTCGGATTCGTTCATCGTCAACTTCCCGACCAGCAACGCGGATCCAGGGCCGTCGAACGGACAGTTCCCCACGGATCCGTTCCTCGTGAACGGACCGGTGGTCAACCGGGATCTCCTGAACCAGCTCTACCCGCCGGGGTCGCGTGTGCGGAACGGCGGCGGCATACAGGTCGACAACCCCGATCGACTGACGGCGTATACGCATCAGTACTCCCTCGGATTCGAGCGGCAGCTTCGCGCCGACATGTCGGCGACGGCCGAGTACATCCGTGTGTCGGGCCGCGACGCCCTGATGACGCTGGACCTCAATCCGGGTCTGCGCACGTCGACGAGCCGGACGGCACGGCTGGTCCGCATCAATGCGGAGTTCCCGAGTTCGGTCGCGACGCAGGTCAACATCGGCGAGACCGATTACGACGCGCTGCAGCTCCAGCTCGAGAAGCGATTCAGCCGGAACTACAGCGTGCGGGGGTCCTACACGCTCTCGTACGGCCGCGGCAACTACGGCGGAGTCGGGAACGCGCCGGCGAGCGGCTTCCAGCTGCTCGACGACATGCGGCTCGACCTGAACGAGGGTCCCCTCGATACGGATCGGAGGCACAACTTCGTCCTGAGCGGCACGGCGCTCGTGCCGCGGACGGGCGGGTTGACGGTGAGCTGGATTGCGCGTGCTCTCACCGGACTGCCCTTCACGATCACCGACTCGTCCACCGATCCCGATCGCAACGGCTCCTTCTCGGAGCCTCTGCCGGCGGGCACGTACAGCGGAGAGGGCGAGGATACGATCTCGGTCGACTTCGAGAGCGAGCGGAACGGCGCCCGCGGCCCGAACTTCTTCCAGCTCGATCTGCGGCTGGGATACCGCCTGCGTCTTCCCGGGCTGCAGGCCAATCAGAGCACCCTGGACGTCTTCGGGGAGATATTCAACGTCACCGATCGCGCCAACTTCAGCAACCCGACGGGGGACCGCCGGTCGAGCAACTTCCTCCGCCTGACCAGCCTCCGCGACGGCGCGCTGCCGCGCACGTTCCAGATCGGGCTGCGGTTCGCGTTCTGATCGGGCCGCCGTCGGGCTCCGCGCTCGCAGGAGCTCGGCGGCATCCAGCGAGGATGCTCGAATACCCCGAGGCCGTCAGACTGGCGCCGGCCTCGGGGCGCGCGGCGCACGCCAATTGCCGCCTCGCGTCCGGCACCCGGCCGTTCGACTCCATTACGACAGGCGACGTGTGAAGCGATAGGCTCGCCACGGCTCGGCGTCCCACGCCGGGACCGGACTGCACGGTAGAGGTCGACCCTCCCGACGGCCAGACTTGACAGCACCTGCGGCAACCGTTAGCTTGTCCCCGGACACACTCCGGGGAGACGACGGGATGGACCTCGAACTGCT
>DATIEW010000380.1:0-10138 GCA_035455585.1 Vicinamibacterales bacterium
GCCGTCCCCCCTTCCGTGCCCCGAGCGCGAAGGCTTCCGCGATCTCCATCACGCCGACGGTTCCGGACCCGTCGTCGTCGGCGCCGTTCATCACGTTGTCGCCGTTGACACCGTCGTGATCGTAGTGCGCGCAGACGATGACGACCTCGTCGCGCAAAGCCGGATCCGAGCCTTCCAGCAGCGCCACCACGTTGCGGTCGGGTATCACCGTGCGCTCGACGGACGTCGCCAGATCGACCGACACCCCGAGCGGCACGGGCCTGGTGCCGGCGGAGGATTCTGATGCCTTGGACAGATCGGCCAGCGCGCGCTGACTGTCCTGCACGAGCAGGGAGGCAAACGCGGGCGAGACCTGCACCGCGGGAATGCGTACCCGGTCGGCCCAGGTCCCAAGCATGTAGCGCGGAATGCGCGGCGGCCGGGCTGGCCAGTAGTTTCCGCTGAGCGTGGACCCGGCCTGGGCAGCGTGGTTGTGGACGTCGGTCACGAACAGAATCCCGGAGGCGCCTTTCGCCTGCGCCGCCAGCGTCTTCCAGAGCTGGTCGGAGACCTGCGACGTCACGATGCCGTCGAACGGACTGTTCGGATCCGCTTCGCCGGGCTCGTGGTCGATCGCCAGCACGATCTTGCCCTTCACGTCCGCGCCATAGTCGTCGTAGCCCCGTTCGGGCGATGAGATGCCGAATCCGACGAACACGACCTCCCCCGAGGCGCTCGCCGACGGGCTGAAACGCAGCGGATGGAAATCCTCCCCGACCTTCGCCTCGGTTGGCGGCGCCCCGGACGAACCGCGGAACGTCACGCGGTTCCCGTCGCCCATCGCCGCGGTCAACAGCGTGAACGGCTGGTAATAGGAGCCTCCGTCGCCGGCTGGCACCAGCCCGAGGCGCTCGAAGCGCAAAGCGATCCACTCCGCGGCGATTCTGTTCTCGGGTGTGTCCGTCAGCCTGCCCCGCATGCTGTCGGACGCGAGGAAAGAGAGGTCGGCCTTCATCTCCTCCTTGCGGATCGAGTCGACCTCCGGCGCGCGCTGCTGCGCGCGGGGAACGGCCACACTACTCAGCATGACGACAACGGCGGCAAGTCGGCGCATCACAGGAGCCTCCTCCGCGCGCATTGTAACTGCAGGACGAGGGTCCAGGCGGGGGGTGGGGTGTCAGGACAGGGGTTCGGGACTGGTTTCGAAACAAAAGGCCCGCGACCGGAGGCCGCGAGCCTTTTATTCGACGACTTCGATGGTCCGTTCCGGCATACCCGGGCCGCGCGGCCCATCAAATCGCAGAAACCACCGCGCGCATCCAGATCATAAGCACACCCGATGCCAACGGAAGCTGCTTCGGACTCAGCGCTTTTTCTCTACCAGGCGGCTCGATACGTCCATAACGGCGGACAATCGTCTCCAGGACGGAGGTTCGGGAGCGAACGCGGATAGCATGTACGCATGCCTGAACCGGTGCGGAGCGTCCATCGGGCGCGTCTCCCCACGCGCCGCCCGGGGATCGACGGGGTCTGCCTTCTCTTCCTCCTCTTCTCGCTCTGCGCGTCGGTCACCTCCTGCGGCGCCAGCGACGATTTGGGCCTTGGCACGCCTGACGTCGTCGTCACCGGCGTCCTGCGCTACCAGCTGGCCGATCCGGGGCTGCTCGAGCCGCCTGGACCAATCGCCGTACAGGTCTTGCGGCTTGATCCCGATCGGATTCACCTCCGGAGCGCCCTGGCCCAGGACGAGGTGATGGGCACCGAGACGGTGGCCGAAATCGCCGCGAGGCACCAGGCAATCGCTGCGGTGAATGCCGGCTTCTTCCTGCCGAACGGCGATCCGGCTGGCGTGCTCAAAGTTGACGGGGAGCTGGTGAGCGATACGGCCCGGCCGCGCGGCGCCGTGGCGGTGAGATCGGACGTCAGACGACGCACGAGGCTGATCTTCGACGTGGTGACGGCGGGTGTGCGCGTGCGGTTCAGCACCGCCGAGGGCGAGAAGTCGATGAACGTCGCAGGCATCGACACCGTGCGCCACCGGGGGCGGCTGATGCTCTTCACGCCGAAGTATCACGAACACACCGACACCGCCGCGCGCGGTGTCGAGTTGATCCTCGACGGATCGCCGCTCACCGTCCGCGATCGACGTCTCGATGCCGGAAGCAGTCCGATTCCCCCGTCGGGCTACGTGCTGTCCTACGGTGGCCTGGACCTGCCAGAGGAGCTGCGTGCAGTAGAGATTGGCGATGAGGTGCGTATCGAACGTCACTTCGCTACTCGACACGGCACATCGCCCCGGCTCTGGGCCGAAGCCGACCACGTCATCGGGGGCGCAGGGCTGCTCATGAACGACGGGCGGGCGATCGACGAATGGGAAGTCGAGGACCTGCGGCCGGGCTTCACGACCGAGCGCCACCCCCGGACGCTCATCGGCGCCGACCGGGCCGGCGATATCTGGCTCCTCACCGTGGACGGGAGGAATCCTCAGATCAGTCTGGGCATGACCTTCGCGGAGCTGCAGCGCCTGGCGGTGCGCCTGAAGCTCACCGACGCGCTCAACCTCGACGGCGGGGGATCGACCACAATGGTCGTCCGCGACACGGTGGTCAACCATCCGTCGGATAGCGGCGGTCCCCGCAAGGTCAGCGACGCGTTGCTCGTATTCTTGCGCTGAACTCCGTGCTGGAAGCTCCGTCCTTGAACGTCCGTCGTGAACCCCGGCATTATTACGTCATGGCGCAGCGCATCCTCGCAGTCCTGGCCCTGATCCTCACGACCGTGAGCGCCGGTCCCCGCGCGTTTGGCGAGGCCGGCCACCGCGTAGTCGGCCTGCTGGCTGAAATGCACCTGACGGATTCGGAGGCGCTCGCCCAGGTGCGACGGATCCTGCGGCCTGGTGAATCGCTGGCGGATGCCTCCGTCTGGCCCGACACGATCAAGAACCCGCTCTACGAGGACGAGGACACCGCGATCTTCCGCCTCGACCATCCGGGGCACGACACCTATCACTATGCCAACCTGCCGTTCCAGGTCGAACGTTACGACCTGTCGGTTCCCGGTGCGCGGCCGACCGACATGGTACAGACGATGCGCGAGTCGATCCGGGTGCTGCGGGGGAAGTCCAGTTTCTTCAGGCCACGCGAAGCGCTGCGCATGCTCGCACATCTCGTGGGCGACGTGCACCAGCCGCTGCATGTCGGCAACACGTTCGTCAGCGCCGCCGATCCACCTCGCTTCGTGATCCCCAAGGGCCCGGCCGGGTGGCGCAGCACACTGGGCGGCAACATGCTCCTGTATGGCCCCGAAGACCGCTTCAACCTGCACGGATACTGGGACGTCCATGCCGTCAACATCAGCATGCGGCAGGAGGACCCGCCCGGCTACGCCGTGCGGCTGTCCAAAACGCTACCGGCCCGATCGGAGTGGCGCGGCAAAGGGGACGTCGATAGCTGGCCGCAGCAGTGGGCCACCCAGGCGCTCGGGCACGCAAGGGCCGCGCACGAGGGGATCGCAATCGTCGCGTACCTCGGTCCGGACGAGGCCCGGCGCAACCCGCACCGGTGGCGCATCGAACAGCCCGGAAAGTACGACGACCTCGCCCGTTCGCTCGTTCCCGTTCAGCTTGCCGCGGCGGGCTATCGCCTCGCCGAGACGCTGCGGGCGATCTGGCCCGACCGGAGGTAGGCCGCGAACTGCGAACCGCGAACTGCGAACCTGGCCCACGCCTCTCGATTTTCGATTCGCGTAAGTCGGCACCGCATGCGTAAGCTCGGGAACTTCCCGGGTGACTGAAAGACGCCAACTCTCACGAGGCAGGAGCGTGGAACGTGTGTTGCTCGAACATTCGTTCCTCTCGCGCCCGTGGGGAGATCAGGCCTCCCTCCATCCCGCCGACGAGGCGCCGAGAGCACGGTCTGCTTCCGGTTTCGAGACGGATCACAAGAGGAGGACGTATGTACAGGGCCGTATCACTGACAGTCGCCGGCATGCTGCTGAGCGCGTGCGCTTCGGAGGCACCCAACCCGACCGCGCCGCTCGCGGTGCCTGTGTTCGAGAATGCCACGGGCAAATCGCCGAACGCCAACGGCGGGAACTTCGGCACGCCGCTATCCTCGACGGAAGAGGTGATGCCTGCCGGCGTCACCAACGACTCGATTGCGCGCGGCAGCGCCATCTTCCAGCTCAACGCTGCGGGCACGCAGCTCTCGTATCAGCTCATCGTCGCCAACATCGAAAACGTGTTCATGGCACACATCCACCGGGCACCGGCCGGGACAAACGGGGGAATCGTCGTCTGGCTGCATCCGTCGACCGCGCCCGGTGTGATGGACCCGCCGGGGCAGGGCCGCGTCGACGGAGTGATCGCCACGGGGACGATCACCGGGGACGACCTCGTCGGGGCGCTGGCCGGACAGCCGTTGTCGGCACTCATCACGGACCTGATGAACGGCAACGCCTACGTCAACGTGCACACCAACGACGGCGTCGCCCCGACCAACACGGGCCCTGGCGACTTTCCCGGCGGAGAGATCCGCGGTCAGGTCGAGCACCGGGGACACTGAGAGGTGTGGTGCGGTCAACTCCCAATATCCAATTCCCAACTCCCAAGGCACCCACAGCCGTCCGTCCGGAGCCATTCGGACCGGGGGTTGGGGATTGGGGTTCTCAGTGTTGAATCCTGGACCCGTAGCTTCCGCCTCAGGGGGAAGGTTTGCGCGGCCGGGGTCTTCCGGCTGAAGCCGGAAGCCACGCGTCCATTTCTTACGATCGGCAGGTGGCAACGCGGATGAGCTCAGGGTTTAATAGATGCGCGCGGATGACCGGTGGCCCGGGTTGCCACCGGGCCCGCGGCTTCTTCACAGGAGACGCCTACGGCCCCGGCCCCGTTCTCCGTCCGCGATCCGGACGTGGATCGACGCCATGTCGACGAATCGGCGCTCGCCTACGGCCTGAGGCAGCGGGCCGGGTGGGCGCTCGGGCCGGCAGCGCTGGCCGTCACGCTCCTCGTCGGCCCGCCTGAGGGCCTCAGCGTCGAAGGCTGGCGCACGGCCGGCACGGCGCTGCTGATGGCGATCTTCTGGATCACCGAGCCGATACCGATCCCCGCGACGGCGCTGCTGCCGCTCGTGCTCTTCCCGGCGCTCGGCCTGGGAGACATCCGCGAGACCGCTGCGCCGTACTCCAACCCGATCATCTTCCTGTTCCTGGGCGGCTTCCTGATCGCGATTGCGATGCAGCGGTGGAACCTCCACCGCCGCGTGGCGATCAACCTGATCGGGAGAATCGGGGCGCAGCCGTCACGCATCATCGCGGGCTTTCTACTGGCCTCCGCGCTCATCAGCATGTGGGTGAGCAACACCGCCACCGCCCTGATGATGCTGCCGATCGCGATGTCCGTCGTGCAGCTCCTGCCCGCGGGCGAATCCACGCCCGCCATGCGTGCGTTCGGCACGGCCCTCCTCCTCTCGGTGGCCTACGGCGCAACGACGGGCGGGATGGCGACGCCCATCGGAACGCCGCCCAACGCGCTGCTGGCGGCCTACGTCAGCGACATCTACGGGATCGAGCTGGGCTTCGGGCGCTGGATGCTGCTCGGCGTTCCGGTGACGCTCGTTGCGCTGCCGGCGGTCTACTTCGTGCTCACGCGGCTCCGGTTCAACCTCGACTCCCGCGAGATTCCCGGTATGCGCGACCTGATCGCGTCGGAGAAAGCGCGGCTGGGCCGATTCGGCCGCGGCGAGCTGTCGGTGGCCGTGGTGTTCGCGTTGACCGCGCTCGGGTGGATCTTCCAGCCGCTCGTCGCGCGCGTGGTCCCGCTCGTCTCGGACACGACGATTGCCATGACGGGCGCGCTCCTGCTGTTCATGATTCCCGTCGATCTGCGCCGGGGCGAGTTCGTGATGAACTGGAAGGCGGCGAGCGAGATGCCGTGGGGCGTACTCCTGCTCTTCGGCGGCGGGCTGAGCCTGGCCGGCAACATCGAGCGGCACGGGCTTTCCGCATACCTCGGCACGCTCTCCGCCGGCCTCGACGGGCTGCCCACGATCCTCATCCTCTGTACGGTCTGTTTCGGAATCCTGCTGCTGACAGAGCTGACGAGCAACACGGCGACGGCCGCGACGTTCCTGCCGGTCGCGGCGGCGCTCGCGCAGAGCCTCGGCGAGCCTCCGCTGCTGTTCCTCATCCCCACCGCGCTGGCAGCCAACTGTTCGTATATGCTCCCGGTCGGGACCCCGCCCAACGCAATCGTCTACGGAAGCGGTCTGATTACGCTTCCCCAGATGGCCCGGGCGGGCATGATTCTGAACGTGGTGCTCGTGCCGATTCTCGTCAGCCTCGTTCTGCTGCTCGGGCCGAGGATCTTCTGGATCGACTGAACCTCCGTGAGGGGACCTTCGTGAATGAGCCCTCGTCAGGCGACGCCTCCACCCGCACCGGGTTCGGCCGGCTCCTGCCGCGGCCGCGGAAGGCCGGCGACACGTGGGGGAATCTGCGCATCGTCAGCGAGCTGGGGCGCGGCGGCTTCGGGTGCGTCTACAAGGCGTGGGACGAGACACTGGCGCGCGATGTCGCGCTCAAGATCATCCGCGTGCCGGCGGCCGGCGCCGACGTCGCCGCCGGCGTGCTGAGCGAGGGGCGGCTCCTCGCACGCGTCACGCACCGCAACGTGGTCACCGTCTATGGGGCGCAGCAGATCGACGACGAGATCGGCCTGTGGATGGAGCTGGTAAACGGCCGCTCCCTTGCCGACATCGTCCGGCACGACGGGCCCTTCGGCGCCGAGGAAGCGACCCTCGTCGGCAGCAGCCTCGCGCGGGCGCTGGCGGCCGTTCACGCGGCCGGGCTGCTGCACCGCGACGTCAAGGCCAACAACGTGATGCGCGAAGCCGGCGGGCGGATCGTGCTTATGGACTTCGGGGCGGGCCGCGACACCGCCGCTGGCGCGCGAGGCCGGACGGAGATTGCCGGCACGCCGGTCTACATGGCGCCGGAAGTGCTCAGCGGACATGCGACCTCGCCGCCCTCCGACCTTTACAGCCTGGGCGTGCTGCTGTTCTACCTCGTGACGGGCCGCTACCCCGTCGACGGACAGACCGTTGCCGACGTCCTGCTCGCGCACGGAGCGGGCCGGCAGTTGCTGTCGGACCTGCGGCCCGATCTCCCCGATACCTTCGTACGGGTCGTCGAGCGTGCGCTGGCGGCGGACCCTGCCGAGCGCTACCGGAGCGCCGGCGCGATGCTCCGGGAGCTTGCCGAGGTGGCCTCGCGTGACGCGCCGCCGGGCCCTTCATGGTTTCCGCCCGGAGCCCAGGAGCCCGGCTCGGGACCGTGGACGCCACGTATGCCGTCCGATGTGTGGCGTCAGGACTCGACCGCGTCCCAGGCGCCATCGAACACCGCGATCGTCGTCTGGCGGTGGGGAGCGGCGGCCGCAGCGGTCCTGGTGCTCGTGTGGACGCTGGGGTTCCTGACGTCCACCGCTTTCAACCAGGTGCTCGGCCGGACAGCCGCGTTCTCCGATGGCACGCCGCTCACGTGGCTGACGTGGGGCGTCCGCTCGCTCGTCGCGCCGGCGATCTTCGCGCTCCTCGCGATCCTCGCCCTCAGGGTGCTCCTGTCGCTCTGGCAGGCGCTGCGCCGGCTGGTCCCGCTCGTCGGGCGCCTTGCGGGCCGGACTGGCCAGAGAATGGCGCACACGTTCGGTGCACTGCGACCGCCTGCGCTGGGCCAGCTGCTGTTGATGCTGCAGATCGCGTCGGTTGCCGTGGTGTGGTTTCTCTTTCGCGACCTCATTGCGGCGTTCACGAAGTACGTGGACACGGCCGACGCCGCTGCGCTGCTGCCGCTCAGCCCGGCCAATGATGCGCATATCATCTACAGGGCCCTGCTCACGCTGATGCTGTTCGGGATGGCGGCGGCGTGGTACCGCCTCTGGGTGCACCAGCCGCCCGGGGATCGGCCGGATCGCATCACGGCCGCCGGCGGGCTCGCGGTGATGGCCGTGGTCCTCCTCATGCTCGAGGTGCCTTACAGGCTCACCTACTGGCCGGAGTTCGAGCGGGTGGAGTTCGCCGGCGCGCGCTGCTACCTGCTTGGCGAGTCAGAGGGCCGGCTTCTGCTGCACTGCCCCGACAAGATGCCCCCGCGCAATTCGCTGGTCCCGGAGGACGATGCTCGTGTCGAGCGACTGGCCGTCATCGAGAACATCTTCGAGCGCAGGCCGTGAGCTCGTGCTGCTGCGAAGGGAAGGGACAAGGCTGTGCGTACTTCAGCAGCCTGATAAAGTGGACCTGCGCAGCCGGTCCGGGCTGCCTGGAAAGGAGCAACCATGGATCGACATCTCGTGAGGCGCCACGTCACGGCCTCAATCGTCGCGACCGTGTGCGTAATGTTCAGTGCCACGCCGGCGTCGGCCCAGGACGGCTTCTGGCGCTGGCTGGAAAGGCTGAGCGGCCCGGGACCCTATCACGGCTGGGGAGTGAGCGTCACACCTCTCTGCTTCGGGGTCGTGAAGAAAGACCGCCTGGCTGCGGATCCGGATCGAGGCGGGCCCGTAGAGCCCTTTCTGGATATCGGCTGTGGTAAGGCCTCGCGGAATGACTTCCGCGCAATGCTCCGCTTCGAGTTCGCCTGGCTGGGCGCCGACGACAACAAGCTGGAGTACGACGGCGACCGGACGCGGGATGAGCTGAAGACCAACGCCTTCTCATTCATTCCAGCTGTCGATTTCGGGGTAACGCGGTGGCTCGAGATCGGCGCAGGCATGGGGTTCATCCGCTTCACCGGCGACGCGTTCGACTCGTTCTCGAAGCCGGCGATCCAGCCGCTGCGCGTGAGAGCCAAGCCGCTCCTGTTCCGCAGGAACCTCCCCACCGAGCAGAAGCTCGCGTACCCCCTCGAATTCCTGCAGATCGAGTATGTGGTGACGTTGATTCCCGACGGGTTCGAGGCCCAGGACTTCGGAGCGGTGCCGGGGACCTTCTCGACGGGCACCGAGTTCCTCAGCAGCGTGTCGGTCGTCGTCGACGCCGTAGCGCTGTTTCATCTGTTCAAGGGCCGATAACACTCCCGCGGAAGTCGCGAGGTTGCGCACCCGTCGCCTCCGGACGTAGGATCCGCTCCGCCTTCTTCAGCAGCGGCCAATCCCGTGCGTCCTGACCCGGAGGTGCCGAATGGTGTCGCTCGTCTCGCTCGCCGTCCCCATCCTCCTCTCGGCGGTCGTGGTCTTCGTCGCGAGCTCGATCATTCACATGGTCCTGCCGTTCCATCGCAACGACCTCCGGCGTCTTCCCAAGGAGGACGACGTGCTCGACGCGCTGCGGCGGTTGAACATCCCGCCGGGTGACTATGCGGCCCCTCACGCGGGCTCCCCGGCCGGCATGAAGAGCCCGGAGTTCCTGGAGAAATGGAAGAAGGGGCCCATCGTGCTGATGACCGTCGCCCCGGGCGGTCCGCCGACGCTCGCGCCCAGCCTGATCCAGTGGTTTCTCTACTCGATCCTCGTCAGCGTCTTCGCGGGGTACGTGGCCGGCCGCGCGGTGGGACCCGGAACCGAGTACCTGCAGGTGTTCCGGTTCGCCGGCGTCACGGCGTTCGTCGGATACTCGCTCGCGCTCATGCAGCACTCGATCTGGAACAAGCGCAGCTGGGCGACCACGCTGAAGTCGATGGCCGACGGCCTGCTCTATGGACTGCTCACGGCCGGCGTCTTCGGGTGGCTGTGGCCGCGGTGAAGAGCATACCAACTCCCAACTCCCAACGCCCAACGCCCAACTCCTAACTGCCAGCGGCAGGCGTTCATCGGATCCGAGGTGTCGCCCAGCTACCGCGTGCCCAGGAACTCCGCGGCGGCGTCCACCCACGCCCCACGGCCGGGTGGCACAGCTTCCACATCGTCCAGCCACCTGCGCGCCTTCGCTGCGAGGAGGCGCCACTCTTCCTCGGCATCGCGCGCGTGCGCGCGGAGCCACGCCAGAGCAAGCGCAGTTGCCCACGCCTTTCGAACGTCCTCGCGACTGCCGGTCGCGCCGTCGAGCTCCCGCTCGAGTCTCTGGAGATCGCAGCCGATCGCTGCGGCCAGCTCGGACGTGAGAGCCCACGTGCCATCGGCATGCTGCAATGCGACGAGAGCATGCATGGCGGGAGGCGCCGGTGCACG
>DATIEW010000381.1:0-2185 GCA_035455585.1 Vicinamibacterales bacterium
TCTCGCCCGCGGGCGTGACCTCGAGGATCCGTCCGCCGTTCGATTCGGTGATCAGCGTGTTGCCGTTGGCGAGGCGCTGCTGGGACGAGCGGATCGCGCTCGCGAACGGCCATTCGGCGCTGCCGGCGTACTGCCAGACGATCTCCATGGTCAGCGGATCGAACTCGATCACCCGCGACGGCCCCTCGGGTCTTTCGTAGTGGCCGTAGTTGTCGAACAGCAGGACGTGGCCGTTCGGCAGAACGTCCGGATCGTGCTGGCCGAGCCAGGGGCCGCGCGTGGCCCAGACCAGCCGCTCGCTCGCGACATCGAGCACGCCGATCGCGCCGAGCTCGCGGAAGGACAGGAGAACCTGGCCGGCCTGCCCGAAGGCGAAGCGCGCGGCCACCTCGTCCGTGATCAGGCTGACCGTGTTGGCGTGCAGCGGATCGGCGATCGCGTACGAGGACACGGTGTGCAAGAGATGCCGGTACTCGGAGGCCGCCACCTTGTGGATCAACGGAATCTTCTGCAGCTCCTCCCCTTCGGGCGAGAGCACCACGAGGAAGTCGTCGAGCCGCGGCGAGGCGAGGTTGTCGAAACCCGCGAGCGGCTGATCCACGAGCTCGTGGGTCAGCGCATAGATCCGGCCGTCGGGCCCGATGTCGAGGTCGTGATGGGCGCGGCCCCAATAGGTCCACAGCACCTCAGAGTTGCGATCCAGCTTGACCACGCCGTAGCCATACGGCGTGTCGCCCACCCCCTCGTAGACCGCGAGTAGGTCGCCGTTCGGATAGACCACCGCCTTGCGGAAAAAGACGTGCGAATCGGGCTGGGGCCGCTTCACCTGTGCGCGGTCGTCCCACACGGTGCTGAACGGCCGGCGCCACTCGTGCAGCACGTCGCCGTCCATCGAGACGAGGTAGGCGGCAGCCTCGTGGCCCGAGGTATAAAGCGTCACGCCGTCCTGGACGCGCGCGGGATCGTGGACCGTGACGCCCCGATCGGGGTAGCGCGCCGGGTGCCACAGATCGGACAGGTAGACGTCCTGATAGGCGGTCAGCTTGTCGTGCAGCGCCTTGCCGCCCTGATAGGCGCGCGCAAGATGCGGTCCGGGAAAGACGCCGGCGGCGGTCAGCAGCGCGCCGGCGACGAAGGCGACCGTCACCAGCCCCGCCAGGAATGCGCCGAAGAACGCCTTGTCCGGCCAGGAGTTGCGGGCGCCCGATCGCTCCGCATCGGCCCCGAGTCGTTTCGGCGTCATCCCTCACCAGGTCCCGGCTGGTGGCTTCCCCCTCCGTAACAATCAATTATGTCACACGGCGTGTGCGTGTAGGTGCCGCGCGACGAATCCCGCGTCTGGTGCGCCGTTCGCCCTGCCCCATCGCGGCGCGCCTGCGCCAGGCCCCGGCCGCCGCGCGCGGGTCTGCTATCTCAGCACGATGCCCCAGTAATCGAAGTCGAGCACGACCGCCGGCAGGTACTTGCCCTCGGCGTCCTTGTAGGGGAAGTCCGCGCCGGCGTGGTCCTTGGTCGCGACCAGGCGCAGGCGCAGCGCGCCGAGATCCGGATGGCCGGGGATCTCGGCCTTGTCCAGCACCTCCGACCAGGCATAGACAGTATCGCCCGCGAACACCGGGTTGGCATGGGTGCCGCCGTTGATCGCCGCGATGTGCAGGACGTTGCCGAGGCCGTTGAACGACAACGCCCGCGCCACGCTCAGCACGTGACCGCCGTACACCAGGCAGCGGCCGAAACGGCCCGCGCGCGCCTGATGGGCGTCGAAGTGCACGCGCGCCGGATTCTGGTAGAGGCGCGTCGCAAGGCGGTGCTCGGCCTCGTCGATGGTCATGCCGGCGACGTGATCGATCCGCTCGCCGACCTCGTAGCTGTCGTAGCGATGCATCGAGCCCGAGAGCACCCGGTCGAAGTGGCGCGGCCGCAGCCCCGCCGGCACGGTGAGCCGGCCGGCCGCGACGTGGTCCGGCAGCTCGGGCACGACCGGCTCCGGCGCCCGGCTCGCCGCATCGCGCTTGGCGACCATGACCCAGCGCACGAACTCCAGGACCTCGCGGCCGTCGTCCTTGGTCGCGCGGGTGCGCACGTAGACGGTGCCGCTCCTGCCGCTGGAGTTCTCCTTGAGACCGATCACCTTGGAGCTGGCCATCAGGGTGTCGCCGGGATAGAGCAGCGCCCCGAAGCGGCC
>DATIEW010000382.1:0-10670 GCA_035455585.1 Vicinamibacterales bacterium
GGCAGATCGATGCCGCCGAGCGTCCGCACGTCTTCGGAAAAGCCAGCCTGCTTCATCAGCTGGCAGGTCCGCTCGATGATCCGCGAGAGACCTGTGTCGCCGACGAAGAGGTGGTGCGATTCCTCGGTGAGCATGAAGCGCGCCGTCCGCGAGAGCGGATCAAAAGCGCTCTCGGCGAGTGCCAGGAGCTGGAACTTCCCGTCCCGGTCGGTGAACATCGTGAACATGAAGAAGTCGAGCCAGTTGTCGATCGGCTCGTTGAAGGCATCGAGGATGCGCGGTTTGTCGCGGTTGCCGCTCTGCCGCGCGAGCAGCTCCTCGGCTTCGTCGCGGCCGTCGCGGCCGAAATAGGAGTGCAGCAGGTAGACCATCGCCCACAGATGCCGCCCCTCTTCGACGTTCACCTGGAACAGGTTGCGCAGGTCGTACAGGCTCGGACAGCGCTGGCCGAGCCAGCGCTGCTGCTCGACGCTCGCCGGCTCGGTGTCTCCCTGAGTCACGATCAGGCGCCTGAGCTGGTTGCGGAACTCGCCGGGCACCTCGTGCCAGACGGGCTGGCCGAGGAAATCGCCGAACCCGATGCGCCGGTCGGCGACCGGATCCGCGAGGAAGATCCCCCACCGGTACTCGGGCAGCTTCACGTACTCGAAGTGCGCCCAGCCCGAGGGATCGACGCTGACCGCCGTGCGTACGTAGACCTGGTGGTAGTCCTGAAACCCCTGCGGCCCCATGTCGCGCCACCACTGGATGTACTTGGGCTGCCAGTGCTCAAGCGCCCGCTGCAGACGCTTGTTGCTCGACAGGCCGACATTGTTCGGTATCTTCTCTGCGGAGATCATGGTGTCAGGTCCTGTTGAAATCGAACTCCGGACGCGACTGTGAACCGTACGCGGTCAGCGCGCCTCTCTCTCCCACCGCGTTCGGACGCTGGAAGATCCAGTTCTGCCAGGCCGTCAGGCGCCCGAAGATCTTCGTCTCCATCGTCTCCGGACCGGCGAAACGCAGGTTGGCCTCCATGCCCGTGAGCGCGTCGGGCGAGAGCGCCGCGCGAGCCTCGATGGCCAGCCGCACCTCGTCGTCCCAGTCCAGCTCGTCTGGAGCGAAAGAGACGAGCCCGGCCTCGTATGCCTCTTCCGGCGTGAACTCGCGGGCGTCCGGCCCGTCGCTCCCCTTCAGCACTTCGGCGACACGGCCGGGTTCTCCCAGGAATCTGGTCTGCAGCCGCGTGAGGCCGTTGCTCATCACCAGCGGCCCTCCGTTCATGCCGGTGATCGCGATGCGATTCGGTCGCTCCGGATCGTCCAGCATGTAGGCGCGATCGGAGGCCAGCGCCAGCTCGAAGAGCGTGCCGGCGAAACAGCTCCCCGGCTCGATGAGCGCGAAAAAGCTGCGCGAGGTCAGATCCATGCGTTTCAGCGTGCGCCTGATGAGGTGCACGACCTCCCGCACGAGCCAGTGGCTCCTGTGCGCGAGAAGCGTAGAATCGACCGCCAGCACACTCACCGGATCCCCTTCTGTCTTCACAACCACCGTCCCGATGAGCGGCTCGTCGATCCGCAGCCGCAGCAGCGCATCGTCCAGCTCACGAAACGCACGCAGGGGCCAGAACGAATCGCCGGTCGCGAGGATCTCATCCGGCGTCGTGGGCTGGACTCCGTCAGGCCCCCTGACGGTCAGCGTCGCGACACGTCCACCGCGGTCGATCTCGAGCGTCACGTTCGAATACCGCACTCCGGCGTCGGTGACCTCCGGACCGAGTGGACCGAGCGTAATGCCCGGGCCGGTGGCGGGACGATCGGACTGCCCGGCCAGCTCCGCGGCGCGTTGCGCGATCCGTTCCCTGAACTGGCTGGTCGGGTATACGGCGTCAACCAGCCGCCACTCGACCGCTCGCCGTCCCTTGACGCCCTCGGCAACCGTCCCGAAGACATCGGCGAGATCGCGCCGCACCTTGCGCTTGTCCACGACGCGCGTGAGGCCGCCCGTCCCGGGCAGCACGCCAAGCAGCGGAGTCTCCGGGAGGCTCACCGCCGAATTGCCGTCATCGACGAGGATGATCTCGTCGCACGCGAGCGCCAGCTCGTATCCTCCGCCGGCGCAGATGCCGTTGAGCGCCGCGAGAAACCGGATGCCCGAGTGCGCGCTGGCGTCCTCGATCGCGAGACGGGTCTCGTTGGTGAACTTGCAGAAGTTCACCTTCCAGGCATGGCTCGATCCGCGCAGCATGAAGATGTTCGCGCCGGCGCAGAACACGCGCTCCCTGAGGCTGGTCACGATGACGGCGTGGACCTCGGGATGCTCGAAGCGGATGCGCTGCACGGCATCGGCGAGCTCGATGTCGACGCCGAGATCGTAGGAGTTCAGCTTGAGTCGATAGTCAGGCGACAGCCCCGCGTCCTCCTGCACGTCCATCGACAGCGTCGCGATCGGACCATCGAAGGTCAGCTTCCAGTGCCGGTAGCGGTCCGGAGATGTCTCGAACGTCACGTGCGGCTGAGCCGCTCTTGCGATCGCGTCCATCCGGGCAGAGTACCTGCTGGCCCCCGCACTGTCAAGGCAGTATAGTGCCTTTTAGAGCGATGCGTTAGGCACTATAATGCTCTGTGCCGGCAATGGGTCGGGGGGCGGGATCCGGGGTGCGCGATCCGGGGTCCGGGATCCGCGGTTTCGGGGTTCGATGGACCTGAGGCAGCTTGAAATCGTGACGGTGGTAGCCGAAAGCGGTTCGTTCACGGCCGCGGCCCGGCGGCTGCACGTGTCGCAGTCCGCAGTCAGCCGGCAGATCCTGCTGCTCGAAGAGGAACTGCAGGAGCCGGTGTTCCTGCGTCTCGGCCGTCGCGTCCGGCTGACGGCGGCGGGTGAAGCGCTGCTGCAGCTCGGGCGGCGGGTAATTACCGACATCCGGGATACGACAGCCGCCATCGTCGAGCACCAGCGGAAGCTGACGGGAACGATTCACCTCGCCGGAGGGATGACCGTGTGCCTCCACGTCTTCCCGGCGATGTTGAAGGACTACCGGCGGCGGCACCCTGAAGTGGACGTTTCGCTCACGACGGGGGGCACGCCGCACCTCCTCGAGCGTCTGCGGTCGGGCGCCGTGGACGTCGCGCTGCTGACGCTGCCGGTCGAGGGAACCGACCTGGTGCAGGTGCCGGTCATGCGGGAGGAACTGCTGCTCGTCGCCCAGGCCTCGCATGCCCTGCTCCGCCAGCGGAGGATACGCCCTGGTGCCCTCGACGGTCAGCCGCTTGTGCTCTTCGAGCGTGGATCGAGCACGCGCCGGGTGATCGACGACATGCTGCACGGCCAGCAGATCGAGCCTCGAATCGTCATGGAGACGGAGAACGTCGAGATCATCAAAGCGCTGGTCTCGATCGGGATGGGCATGACGATCGTGCCTTATCAGGCAGTGGTGCGTGAGGTCCGCGCGGGCCAGCTCCGCTGCGCGCGGCTCGACGGCGTGACGATGGTGCGCGAGACGGGCTGGGTCTACATGCGAACGGCGCGGGTGCCGCGCCTCGTACAGGAGATGTTCGAGGCGCTCAATCGGACCGTGCCGCGCCTCAAGCTCGCGCTACCGTAATCCGCGGTTCGCAGTTCGCGGGTTCGCAGGTCGGAGTTCGGGATCCGGAATCGGGACGGCAAACCGCGAATCGCGAACCGCGAACCGCGAACCCCGGCAAGAATTCAGTAGTCGTCCCACTCCCTGAACTCGGCGGGAGCGGGCGTGAGTTCGGAGGGCCGTGGTGCCAGGCGCTGGCGAATCTGGGCCTGCAGCCACCCGATCGCGTCGGGCTCTTCCGCACGCAGCGCGCGCCAGTCGGATTCGGGCAGGACGATGGTCAGGGTGCGGGTGCCGGGGGATTCCGGATGCATCATGGAAACGCATGATACCAGCGAGAGCCATGCGCGTCTTGCATAACTTTCTCATGGATGCGATGCGCGTGGCGCATGAGTGACGGAGACCGACACCGAAATGGCCACAGACCTCCTGCAGGCGCTCGGCCGCTGCGCCCGGGCCCGCCGCCTCGAACGGGGATGGAGTCTCCGTCAGATTTCCGAGCGCTCGGGCGTGTCGCCGCGCTTTCTCGTGCAGCTCGAAGCCGGACGCGGGAACATCTCCGTCCGCCGCCTCGCCGACGTCGCGCGCGCGCTCGAGACAACGGCGGCGGCCCTGCTGGCAGACGCCGACGCCGGCAGTGAACCCCTCATCGCTCTGCTCGGGCTCCGGGGGGCCGGCAAGACGACCATCGGAAAGCGTCTTGCCCGCCGCCTGCGCGCGACGTTCGTCGAGCTGGATCGCCGGATCGAACAGGCTGCGGACCTCTCCCTCGCCGAGCTCTTCTCCCTCCACGGCGAGCAGTACTATCGGCGCCTCGAACGCGAGACCCTCGAACGGGTGCTCGACGAGCGCCGTCCGATGGTTCTCGCAGCGGGCGGCGGCATCGTCACATCGACCGACACGTACGGCCTGCTCTGCCGATCGGCGGTCACCATCTGGCTGCGCGCCCGGCCGGAAGACCACTGGAACCGGGTCGTCCGCCAGGGCGACCGCCGCCCGATGGCCGATCACCCCCAGGCCATGGCCGATCTGCGCGCGCTCCTGGAAGCGCGGGAGCCGCTCTACGCGTCGGCAACGCACACGGTCGACACGTCCGGACGCTCGGTCGAGGCCATCGTCGACGAGATTGCCAATCTGCTGGCCCGCCGCGCCGCCGTCATCTGACCGCAGTTCGCGGTTCGCGGGCTGTCCCTACGAGGCCGTCTCGCCCGGCTTCAACACCAGCACGTCGACGCCGTGCGGCTCGACGAGGTGCTTGAGGCGCTCGGGCGTGCCCGTCAGTATCGGAAAAGTACCATAGTGCATCGGGACGACCTGCCGCACGCCGAGCAGCGCGCAGGCGCGCGCCGCGGCGTCGGGCCCCATCGTGTAGTGGTCCCCGATGGGCAGGAACGCGATGTCGGGCGAGTGCATCTCGCGGATCAGCCGCATGTCCCCGAAGAGCGCCGTGTCGCCCGCGAAGTAGAGCGATTGCCCGTTCTCCATGCGGACGACGAAGCCAGTGGGTTCTCCGAGGTATACCAGCTCGTCCTCCTCGACGGCGCTACTGCTGTGGACGGCGGGAGTCATCGTGACGTCGAGGCCGGCGACCGACACGGTGCCGCCGATGCCCATGCCCTGCACGTTGCGCAGACCCTTGCGCTCCAGCCACAGCGACAGCTCGTGGATGGCGACGATGGGGGCGTCCGTTGCGCGGGACACCGGCACGATGTCGCCCGTGTGATCGAAATGGCCGTGCGAGACCAGAATGAGGTCCGCGGCATCGATGCGTTTCCGATCCGGCGGGCACATCGGGTTGGCGTCCAGCCACGGGTCGGTCACGATTCGCTTGCCGCCCGGAGTGACGATCACGAACGTCGAGTGCCCGAGCCAGGTGATCGCTAGGGAAGGCATGCCGATAGTATAATGAAGAAAGGCTGTGACACTGGGACAGCTCGTCGAGCCACGAACTCTGGTGTCGGCGCTCCCCTCATGACCGGCTCACCTCTCACCTTCATTCGCGGCCGGAAGACACGGACGGGGGAACTGCCGCGGCAGCCAAAACCCGAATGGCTGAAGGTCCGGGCGCCTGGATCCGAGAACTACCGCCGTCTCAAGGACCTGATGCGCACGCTGGAGCTGCACACGGTCTGCGAGGAAGCCAACTGCCCCAACATCGGCGAGTGCTGGCACCATGGCACGGCGACCTTCATGATCCTCGGCGACACCTGCACGCGATCGTGCGCGTACTGCAACGTCATGCACGGGGCGCCGAAGCCGCCGGATCCGCTGGAACCGGCCAGGGTCGCTGCCGCCATTCACACCCTCGATCTCGCCTATGTGGTCGTGACGTCGGTCGACCGGGACGATCTGCCCGACGGCGGCGCCTCGCATTTCGCGCAGACGATTCTGGAGACGCGCGGGCTCATACCAGCGTGCCGCATCGAGGTGCTGATCCCGGACTTCAAAGGCGACGCGGCGGCGCTCAGGACGGTGCTCGACGCGCGTCCCGACATTCTCAACCACAACATCGAAACGGTGACGCGCCTCTACAGGACGGTCCGGCCCGGCGGGCGCTACGATCGGGCTCTCGAGCTGCTGGAGCGGGCGCGCGCGTACGCGCCCGGCATCCCGACGAAGTCGGGGCTCATGGTCGGCCTCGGAGAGGAATGGCACGAGGTCGTGGACACGCTGGGCGATCTCCGCCGCGCGGGCTGCGAGATCGTCACCATCGGCCAGTATCTGCGGCCGTCGCTCGCCAACGTGCCGATGTCCAGGTACTACGCGCCCGCCGAGTTCACCGAATTGAAGCGCCTCGCGCTGGAGATGGGGTTCGGGCACGTCGAGTCGGCACCGCTCGTGCGGAGCTCGTACCACGCGCACGAGCAGACTGAATCGTACGAGCGAGCCGAACGGGCGACCGGCTAGTCCGGATCCGTGTCACGCCAGGCCTCACAGCACTCTTCGAAGCGTCCGCCGCCCGTTCTGCGGACGTCAACGGGGGCCGGCCCCGCGGCCGGACCCGGCGCGGATCGATCGGCCGATCCGCAAGTGTGGTGTCCCCGCAATAGCTTGTCGCACCGAGGGCGCCGAGGCGCCCGGCTGTCAAGGCGCGAGGAGCGCGCGAATCCGGAATCCGTAAGCGACGAGCAACGCAGCCAGCCCGGGGTCCCCGACGCGCGTTTTTTGCGCGTTGGGGTGGAGGCGGGATGCATCGGCGGCCGAATGCAAAGCTACTTCGGGGACACCACACTAGCGGCGGTCCACGATCGAATCGTCTCGTGCACGCGCTGCGAGCGCCTTCGCGAGTACTGCGCGCGCATTGCCCACGAAAAGAAAGCCGCGCACCGCGATGACGTGTACTGGGGCCGGCCCGTGCCGGGGTTCGGGGATCCGGAGGCGCGCGTGCTCGTCCTCGGACTCGCCCCGGCAGCGCACGGCGCGAACCGCACGGGACGCGTGTTCACCGGAGACGGTTCCGGCGATTTCCTCATGGCCGCGATGCACGCGACCGGCTTCGCGAACATCCCGACGTCCCGCCACGCGGCCGACGGCCTGACGCTCCGCGATGCCTACATCGCGGCCGCCGTGCGGTGCGCCCCGCCCGGGAACAAGCCGACACCCGAGGAGATCGCCACCTGCCATCAGCATCTCGCCGCCGAAGTGGCCGCGCTCCATCGCGTCAGCGTGATCGTCTGCCTCGGCCGGATTGCCTTCGACGCCGCATGGCGCCTTCTCGCCGGCCGTGGCTTCACCGTTCGGCCGAAGCCGGCGTTCGGACACGGCCTGCTGTCCCGACCCGCGGGCGGTCCCGCCGTGATTGCCTCGTACCATCCCAGCCGGCAGAACACCAACACCGGCAAGCTGACGGCGCCGATGCTCGAATCGGTCTTCAGGACCGCTAGGCGGGTAGTCCAGCCGGAAAAACAGGACATCAGGAGATCAGGAGCACGGAAGAACATGAGATCAGGGAATCGGGAGATCGAAACTTGAGATCAGGAGATCAGGAGACGGCAGCGCGCCGCGAGCGCCGCAGCTGACCGCGGCGGTCGCCACGACCGCCGAACGACAACTTGGTGGCTCTTCTCCTCTCCTGACCTCGTGATCTCGTGTTCTGAACGCTCCTGTTCTCCTGACCTCCTGTTCTCCTGTCATCCTTCCTCCTGACCTCCTGTCCTCCTGTCGCGTCTCCGCGCGATGAACTTTTCCAGCTCCATGCCTGCGATGGGCAGCAGACCAAGCCCGATGGCGAGGCCCCACTGCCCGAACGACAGCGGTGCAACGCCGAAGATCGACTGCACGGGAGGGACGGCCATGATTGCGACCTGGATTGCTGCCGCCGCGCCGCAGGCGGCCACCAGCAGCCGGTTGCCGAACGGCCCGAGCGTCAGGAGCGACTCCCGCTCGTGACGCGAGTTCAGCGCGTGGGCCAGCTGCGAAAGCACGAGAATAGAGAAGGCGACTCCGCGCGCTTCCGGAAGCCCCGCGCCGTTACCCAGTTCCCACGCGTAGGCGGCGAGGGGCGCCGCCGCCATGAACAGTCCGTGCCGGGAGATGGCGACGAACCGGCGGAGATCGACGAACCTCGCACCGGCCGTCCGCGGCGGCACCCGCATGGCGTCTGGGTCTCCCCGTTCCACCGCGAGCGCCAGCGCCGGCAGGCCGTCGGTGACGAGATTGGTCCAGAGAATCTGAACCGGGAGCAGCGGCAGGGGCAGCGCGAAGACGGCGGCCAGCAGCATCAGCAGGATCTCGCTGAGGTTGCACGACAACAGGTACTGCAATCCGCGCTGGATGTTCGCGTAGATCCTGCGGCCTTCCTCCACCGCGGCCACGATCGACGCGAAATTGTCGTCGGTCACGACCATGTCGGACGCGTCCTTCGCGACGTCGGTGCCGGTCACGCCCATCGCCACACCGACGTCAGCCTGCTTCAGGGCCGGTGCATCGTTGACGCCGTCGCCGGTCATCGCAACGACGGCGCCGAGGGCCTGCCAGGCACGAACGATACGGAGCTTGTGCTCGGCGGTGACGCGGGCGAACACCGATGTTTCCTGAACGGCTGGCAGCAGCTCCGCATCCGGCATTCCGTCGAGATGGGAGCCCGTCAGCGCGCCGCCGGTCTCGAGCAGGCCGAGCCTGTCTGCGACGGCAGCCGCGGTGGCCCGATGGTCGCCCGTGATCATGACCACGCGGATGCCGGCCCGCCGGCACACCCTGACCGCCTCGATTGCTTCAGCGCGCAGAGGATCCTCGAGCGCGGCGAGCCCCAGCCACGTCAGGTCGCGCTCCACGTCATCGGGATCGCGCGACGCCGTCGAGGCCAGGTTCCGGCGGGCGAACGCCAGCACGCGCAGCGATTCGCGCGCGAACGCGTCGTTGTCGCGCGCCGCGGCATCCGGATCGAACCGGAACTCGCTGCCATCCCCCGCGAGCGCGGCGATCGACCGCGGGGCGATCACGTCCATCGCTCCCTTGACGTGGGCAACGGCGGCCGCTCCCGATCGCCGCACTACCGTCATCCGCTTGCGCGCGGGATCGAACGGAATCTCGAAGATGAGGGGGTGGTCGTGCTCGAGATCCGCCTTGTGGATGCCGACGTCCGCCGCGGCCAGAAGGAGCGCGGCTTCGGTGGGATCCCCGGTTGCCCGCCAGCCGTCGCCGGCCCTCACGAGCCGCGCGTCGCTGCAGAGCACCGCCGTCTCGAGCAGCGCGCGAACGGCAGGCAACCGGCCGGCCGAGGACGCGTCAACCAGCCTTCCGCCGGCATCGAACGTCCGGACGCGCATCTCACCGCGCGTCAGGGTGCCCGTCTTGTCCGTGCAGATCACCGTCGTCGAGCCGAGCGTCTCGACGGCCGCAAGACGGCGGACGAGAGCGTTCCGCCGCGCCATCCGTGTCACGCCGAGCGCCAGCGCGACCGTCACCATCGCAGGAAGGCCCTCCGGCACCGCGGCGACGGCGAGACTGACCGCCGTCAGGAACATCACGAACGGCGGCTCGCCACGCATCAGTCCCAGCACGAAGACCAGGCCGACGATCGCGACGCTCAGCCCGATCAGCACCGCCGAGAGCTGGGCCAGCCGTCGCTCGAGCGGGGTCGGTTCGCGTTCCGCCGTACCGATCAGCGCGGCGATGCGGCCGAGCTCGGTCCGCGATCCGGTCGCGACGACGAGCGCCCGCGCCTTGCCGGAGGCGACCTCCGTGCCGAGAAACAGCATGTTCGCGCGGTCGGCCAGCGGCGTCCCGGTCAGGTCCATGCGCCCGGCGTGCTTCTCGATCGGCGTCGATTCCCCCGTGAGCGACGACTCCGTCGTCTGGAGCGCGGCCGCGTACGCGATTCGCGCGTCGGCCGGCACGCGGTCCCCGGCCTCCACGAGCACGAGGTCGCCGGGGACAACGCGCGCGGCAGGAACGGTGCGGGGTTCGCCGTCCCTGATCACGCGCGCGTTGGGCACGGCAAGCGACCGTAGCGCCGCCAGCGACTGTTCCGCGCGGTGCTCCTGGGCGAAACCCAGACCGGCGTTCAGCGCGACGATTGCGGCGATTGCGGCGGCATCGATCCACTCGCCGAGAAACACTGATAGCGTTGCGGCAGCGATGAGCAGCAGGATCAGGGAGCTGGCGAACTGGCGCGCAAGCAGCGCCCACCAGGCGGGGGGCGCCGGACTCGGCAGGCTGTTCTCGCCGTACTCGACCAGCCGGCGGGCAGCCTCGACTGCGGTCAGTCCTCGCTCGATGTCAGTCTTCAGCCGGTCCGCGACGGCATTGACGTCCAGCGCATGCCAACGGGATCCAGGCGGGGTGCGCTCGGCGGCGGCTTCAGGCACAGGCCCGGATTATCCACGAGATTCCCGGGTCAACACCCAATGTCCAATTCCCAACTCCAAAAAATCTCGGGTCATCCGGCCATGAGATCTTCGGGACTGTGGACGCTGACACCTGGTAGGAATCGGCTGCGATTTCGACGACCTCCTCTCTCACGCGTCTCCTTGGGAGTTGGAAGTTGGAGATTGGGTGTTGACACCGCGTGCCTTGTCAGCGCCCCGCTACCGCCGCCGTGGCTTGTAGACGTGGGTGGCGTGCCCGAAGAAGACCTCCGCCGATTCCATCAGCGTCTCCGACAGCG
>DATIEW010000383.1:0-5096 GCA_035455585.1 Vicinamibacterales bacterium
CGCGGGCGGCGGCGAGCGAGCGAGCCACGCGAGCGGAGCGGGGCTATGGGGCCCGCGAGCGAGCGTGTAAGGGGGTCCGGGGGACGAAGTTCCCCGGTGAGAATTGACTCTTGGCTGTTCCTAAACCAGAATTCGATGCCATCGTCATCGGGGGCGGCCCCGCGGGGTCGACGACCGGGGCGCTGCTCGCGGCGCGCGGCCGCCGCGTGCTGCTGCTCGAACGTGAGCCGTTCCCTCGCTATCACATCGGCGAGTCGCTCATCCCGTACACGTGGTTCACGCTCAACCGCCTGGGCGTCCTCGAGCGCCTCAGAAGGTCCGCGTACCCGAAGAAGTACAGCGTCCAGTTCGTGTCGATCACGGGACGCGTCTCGCAACCTTTCTACTTCTTTCAGACCATTCACCACGAGTGCGCGGTCACGTGGCAGGTTCTGCGCAGCGACTTCGACGCGATGCTCCTCGACAATGCCCGCGAGAAGGGAGTGGACGTCCGGCAGGGCGTTGCGGTGCGGGAGATGATCATGGACGGCGGCCGCGCCGTGGGCGTGCGGGCCGACGTCCGGGGGGCCGGCAGGCAGGAGCTCCACGGGAAGGTGATCGTCGATGCATCGGGCCGCGACGCGTTCCTGTGCAGCCGTTTCGGCTGGAAGCAGCGCGATCCCGAGCTGAACAAGATCGCCGTGTGGTCCTACTTCAAGGGCGCGAAGCGCGATCCCGGCCTGGATGCGGCCGCCACGACGGTGGCCTACGTCCCCCAGAAGGGGTGGTTCTGGTATATTCCGCTGCCCGATGACGTCGTCAGCGTGGGCGTCGTGGGCGAGCCCGGCTATCTGTACCGCGATTCCCGCGATCCCGTCGTCATTTTCGATCGCGAGGCGAACGCCTGCGCGTGGATTCGCGAGCACATCCGCCCCGGAAGCCGCGTCGAGCCGGTCCGGGTGACCGGCGAATACACCTACAAGGCGCGCGAGCACGCGGGCGACGGGTTCTGCCTGGTCGGCGACGCGTTCGCGTTCCTGGACCCGCTCTTCTCGACGGGCCTCTTTCTCGCGCTGAAGAGCGGAGAAATGGCAGCCGACGCCATCCACGAGGGCCTCGAGGCGGGCGACGTGTCGGCGTCGAGATTCGCCGCCTACGGCGAGCGGCAGCGGCACGCCGTCAACAGCTTCAGGCACCTCGTCGCGGCTTTCTACGACCCGACGTTCAGCTTCCGCGAGTTCCTCCAGGCCTATCCACACCTGCACCCGCTCGTCGTCGACACGCTCGTCGGCAACGTCTTTACCGATCTGACACCGCTCTTCGGCGCGCTCGAGGAATACAAGGCGCGCGCGACGCGCTCGGAGATCGGGGCGACGACGGCCTGAGGACCCTGAGCCCTGGAGTTCATTCATGCCGTCAGCCTCCAACTCGCAACCCCCAACTCCCGACCGTCCGTGGCACGGCACGTTGAGAGTTGGCAGTTGGGCTTTGGGAGTTGACAAACGAAGTGAGCTCCGGGTTCGAGGTTGACCGTGGTCAGCGAGCACCACCTGCGGCGCCGCGTCCAGTTCTACGAGACCGACATGGCCGGCCTGGTGCACTTCACCTGGTTCTTCCGCTACATGGAGGAGGCGGAGCACGCGCTGTGGCGCGCGGCGGGCTTGAGCATCGCCGAACAGGGTTCGCACGTCGGCTGGCCCCGCGTCTCGGCCTCGTTCGAGTTCTACAGCCCGCTGCGGTTCGAAGACGAGTTCGACGTCCACCTCCGGATCACGGCGATGACGGCCGGCCGGATCCACTACCGCTGCGTGCTGTGGAAGGGGGAGACGAGGATAGCCGAGGGCGCGTTGGAAATCGCCTGCGTGCGGAGAAATGCCGACGGCACGATCAGCGCACGTGAGATCCCGCCGGAGGTGCGCGCTGCACTCAGCGCGGCGGAGGAGTTATAAGTGACAACCGACGCGATGTCGCGGCGAAGTCCCCCGGACTAGCGATCAACCCGCCCGGCGACCAGCGCCAGCACACGATCGATCGTTTCGGCGATCGACAGGCCGGTCGTGTCGATTTCGACGGCGTCGGCCGCGACGATCAGCGGTGAGGCGGCCCTCGTCCGATCGCTGAGGTCGCGCGCCGCGAGCGCCGTGGCGACGTCCTCGACGCTTGCCCCGTGGCTCACCGCGTGCGCCGGATCGTGGGCGCGCCGGCGCGCACGTTCTTCCGACGAGGCGTTGAGGAAGATCTTCAGGTCGGCCTGCGGGAACACGACCGTCCCGATGTCGCGCCCTTCCATCACGACGCCTCTGCCGCGGCCGGCCTCCCGCTGCTGGGCGATGAGAACCTCGCGTACGCGCGGCTGCCGGGCGACGGCCGCCGCAGCCGCATCGACTTCCGCCGTCCGTATGGCCTGCGCCACGTCGTGGCCGTCGACGCGCACCACGCCGTCGCCGACGTCGATCCGCACCCGGCACGTGAGCGCCGCAATCGCATCTTCATCCGTCAGATCGATCCCCGCCTGGAGCGCAGCCCATGCCACGGCGCGGTACATGGCGCCGGTGTCGATGTGGCGGTAGCTCAGGTACTGCGCGACCGCGCGCGCCACAGTCCCCTTGCCTGCGCCGGATGGTCCGTCGATCGCAATGACGAGAGGACGGCCGCCCGGACCCGGCACGGGTGAAGCGCTCGCCGGCGACGGTTCGGCGGTGGGACGCTCGGGCATTTCCAGTATTATCCCCTGCGATGACTGCGGTCAGAAAGGCGCTCATCTGGGTCGGCATACCGGTCGTGCTCCTGCTGGCGGGCTACGGTGCCTTCCACGAGTACGTGCGCGCCGCGGCGTTCGTCGTCCGCGCTGCGGGCATGAACGGGATCGGGGGCGCTGCGGCCCGCTGGCTGTCCAGCCCGGTCGAGCGACGCGACGTCGTGGTTCCGTGGCGTGGCGGCACGCTGGAAGGCCGCTGGTACGGCTCGGCGCGACCGGAACAGGCGCCGACGCTCCTCGTCCCCGGCGTGCACGCAGCGGGCATCGACGAGCCGCGCCTCGTCCGCTTCGCCACGGATCTGGCCTCTATCGGCCACCCGGTGCTGACGGTCGAACTGGCTGACCTGCTGCAGTACGCCGTCACGCCGCGCAACACCGACATGATCGAGGACGCGGCCCGGTGGCTCTCGGAACAGCCGGCGCTCGCACCCGACGGACGAATCGGCATGATGGGTATCAGCTTCGCGGGCGGACTCACCATCGTCGCCGCCGGGCGCGAGCCGCTTCGCGCGCGCGTGAAATACGTCATGTCGTTCGGCGGGCACGGAGACCTTCCCCGGACGCTGCGATACCTCTGTACCGGGGTCGAACCCGATGGAAACCGGCGGCCGCCGCACGACTACGGCGTGGCGATTATCCTCCTCGGCGCAGCCGGGCGGATGGTGCCCGGCGAGCAGGTCGACCCGCTGCGTACGGCGATCCTGACTTTTCTCGAGGCCTCCCATCTGGACATGTTCGACAAGCAACGGGCCCAGATCGAGTTCGCCCGCGCCCGCGAACTGGCCGCGTCCCTCCCCGAGCCTGCGGCGACGCTGATGGGCTATGTGAACGAGCGGGACGTTGCCCGGCTCGGCCCGGCGCTCCTGCCGTATCTGGCCCACGTCGGAGGCGATCCCGCGCTCTCGCCGTCGCGGTCGCGCGAGCCGGCCGCACCCGTCTACCTGCTCCACGGCGCTGAAGACAACGTCATTCCAGCAATCGAGTCGGTGCTGCTCGCCAGAGACCTCAGGGATCGCGGCGCCGAGGTCCGGCAGCTGTCGACGCCGCTCATCACACACGCAGAGGTCGAGCGTCAGCCGACAGCCGGCGAGATCTGGGATCTCGTCCGCTTCTGGGGAACACTGCTCGACGAGTAGCGCTCGCGGACGGCCGGGGGTCCTGACTCTGATCCGGCAATCCTCCTGCGCTGCACGCCCCGCGATTGAGCGAGGGACCGGAGGGGACCCGGAGGGGACGAGGAGAACGGAGGTTCACACGGAGGAACGGAGTGAACGAAGGACGAACGAAGGGCACACAGGTCAAGACAGCGCCCCGCCGGGCGTGGGTTGCTCGGCCCGGCGTCCTCCGTTCATCGTCCTCCCTGATCTCCCTTCAACATCTCCTGATCTCCTGTTGACGTCCTCCTGATCTCCTGATCTTCTGTCCGGCGACGCGCCCCGGAGGCCGCCCGTTTGAGCGCGAGGATCTCCCGCTTCGTGAGTGCCCGAAACTCGCCGGGCTCGAGCCGGTCGTCGCTGATCGGGCCGATGCGAACCCGGCGGAGCCGGACGACGGGATGGCCGATCGCCTCGCACATCCTGCGCACCTGACGTTTGCGGCCCTCGTGTATCACCAGCGACAGAACCGCCTGCGCGCCGCGCGCCCCCTTGAAAGTCTTTCGCACTCGAGCGCGCGCCGGCGCCGTCCTCCGTCCGTCGATCGGCACCCCACGCTCGAGGCGCTCGAGTGCGCGGCGATCTGGAACGCCCCGCACCTGAACGTGATACTCGCGCTCGACCTCGTGACGGGGATGCGTGAGGCGCGCCGCCAGCTCCCCGTCGCTCGTCAGCAGCAGGAGCCCCTCCGAATCGTAGTCGAGCCGGCCGACCGGGTAGACGTAGTCGTGGATGCCCGCGCGATGCAGCAGATCGACGACGGTCGGCCGCCGCTCCGGATCGGCGCGGCTGGTGATGTAGCCGCGCGGCTTGTTCATCAGGAGATAGAGGCGCGGGCCCGGCACCTTCAGGGGCCGGCCGTCCACCCGAATGTCGTCTCGATCGGGATCGGCGCGAGTTCCGGGCTTCGCTACAGTGACTCCGTTGACCGACACGCGGCCCTGACGGATGTACTGCTCGGCCGCGCGTCGTGATGCAATGCCGGCCGCCGAGAGGATCTTCTGCAGGCGGTCCATCCTTCACCGGGGGACTTCGTCCCCCGGACCCCCTTACACGCTCGCTCGCGCTGCAACCTTCGAGCGCTGGACCATTCATTCACACGCGCTCAGCATTCAGCATTCGTTGGCCGTCGTCCCCCGGACCCCCTTACACGCTCGCCTCGCTGCGCTCGCTCGCCGCCGCAAGCTTCGAGCGCTGGACCATTC
>DATIEW010000384.1:0-2649 GCA_035455585.1 Vicinamibacterales bacterium
AAGGCCGGCCTCGCGCCGCTGGTGCTCGAGCGGCGCCCCGTCGTCGGCGGCGCGGCGGTAACCGGGGAGATCGCGCCCGGGTTCCGATGCCCCACGCTTGCGCACGCGATCGGCCCGCTCCGCGCCTCCATCGTGCGCGACATGCGGCTCGAGAGCCGCGGCGTCGAGTTCGTCGCGCCGGAGCCGAGGCTGATCACTCTCGCGCCGGACGGCGGCGCGCTGGCGTTCTCGTCGAGCCCGTCACGAACGGTTGACGCCATCCGGGCGCTGTCGGCCGCCGACGCCGAGCAGTACCCGATCTTCTGCGCAACACTCGAGCGGCTGGGGCGGTTTCTCGCCGGCATCCTCGAATCTACCCCTCCCTCCCTCAACGAATCCACGGCCGGTGAGCTGTGGGATCTTCTCCGACTCGGAAGGCGATTCCGCGCGCTCGGACGCCCCGACGGCTACCGCCTCCTTCGCTGGCTGCCGATGGCCGCGGCAGATCTCGTGGGTGAGTGGTTCTCGGCCGATCTGCTGCAAGCGGCCGTCGCGGCGCGCGGCATCTTCGGGATGGCCCAGGGCCCGTGGTCCGCCGGGACGGCCGCGGTGCTGCTGATGAATGCCGCAGCCGATCCCGCGCCGGGCGGAAGCAGCGTAATGGTCAAGGGCGGTCCTGGCGCGCTGACGGCGGCGATGGCGGCGGCAGCGATCGAGGCGGGCGCCCAGATCCGCGTCAACGCCGCCGTCTCGCGGATCGCCGTTCGCGACGGCCGCGTGAACGGCGTCGTCCTCGACGACGGCGCCGAGATTCCCGCCGACGCCATCGTCTCCAGCGCGGACCCGAGACACACCCTGCTCCGACTCGTCGACCCGATCGAGCTCGAACCCGGATTCCTGGCGCGCGTCAGGCACTACCGCTGCCCCGGCGTGTCGGCCAAGGTCAACCTCGCTCTCGGGTCGCTGCCGTCGTTCCGCGGGATCGCAAACCCCGCCGACCTGCACGGCCGTATTCAGATCGGGTGGAGCATCGACTATCTCGAGCGCGCGTTCGACGCGTCGAAGTACGGCCGGATCTCCGACGAGCCGTACCTCGATATCACGCTTCCCTCTCTGCACGATCCGGCACTGGCGCCCGAAGGCGCCCACGTGATGTCGGTCTACATGCAGTACGCGCCCTTCAAGCTGGCCGGCAGCAGGCGCTGGAGCGATGCCGCGACGGAGCTGACCTCCCTGGTCCTGCGGACGCTCGATCGTTACGCGCCGGGAATCGAGCGGCTCGTCGAAGGCTGCCAGACCATCACGCCCGGAGACCTCGAGGAGACCTGGGGGCTCACTGGAGGCCACGTGCTGCACGGGGAGCCCTCGCTCGATCAGATGTTCACCATGAGGCCCGTTCTCGGCTGCGCGCAGTACCGTACGCCGATCCAGCGCCTGTATCTGTGCGGCGCTGGCACGCATCCGGGCGGCGGCATCACAGGCGGCTCGGGCCAGAACGCTGCACGCGAGATAATCAAGGAGCTCAAATGACCGGCTGCGCTCCAGACTCCCAACTCCCAACTCCCAAGGGAGCCCAATCCATGGGGACTTTGACTCCCCGTCAGTGATATGAGAGGTGTGAGTCAATCGCCGACCGCCGGGAATGTGCGACGGCGAGCGAGCGCAGCGACGCGAGCCACGCGAGCGGAGCGGGGCACAGGGCCCCGCGAGCGAGCGTGTAAGGGGGTCCGGGGGACGAAGTCCCCCGGTGAGAGCATGAGAGCTGCCATCATCGTCGGATCCTCCATCGCACTGAGCGCCCTCGTACCGTGGCAGCGGCCAGGCCAGACGCCTTTCGGGTTCGCACCGGAGCGGGTCGCCGCCCACGCCGCGCTCGAGCGCCGCTTCCTTGCCGAGCCGTCCGCCGAGCGAATCCGGGAGGCGAACAGGTACCTTGCAGACAAGCCGCACCTGGCCGGGTCGGAACGCGATCGCGAGCTGGCCCTCTGGACGCGGGACCGGTTCAACGACTACGGCCTGGAGGAGGTGCAGATCACGACGCACGAAGTGCTTCTCCCCTGGCCAGAGGAAGTCACCGTCGAAATGACGGCGCCGCGGACGTGGCGGGCATCCATGCGCGAGGATCCCATACCGGGCGACACCTACACGCAGATCCCGCCGGAGGAGGCCGGCATTCCGTACCACGCCTATGCCGCCAACGGCGAGATCACCGCGCCCGTCGTCTACGCCGGCAGCGGCAACCCCGCCGACTACGATCGTCTGGCGGCTCTCGGCGTGGACGTGCGCGGCAAGATCGCGCTGGTCCGCTACTCGGTTCCATACAGCTATCGGGGGTTCAAGGCGCTCACGGCCGAGCGGCGAGGCGCTGCCGGCATCCTCATCTACTCCGATCCGGCCGACGATGGATACGCCAAGGGCAAGGTGTATCCGGATGGCCCCTGGGGACCAGAGAGCCACATCCAGCGCGGCGGCATCGTTTACGACTTTCTCGTGCCCGGCGACCCGCTGACGCCGGGATGGGCATCGATCGCGGGCGCGAAGCGGATCGACAGGAAGGACGCCGTGTCGCTTCCGTCCATCACCAGCGCGCCGCTGTCCTACAAGGACGCCCGCGTGATCCTGGAGGCGATGGGCGGACCGGACGCGCCAAAGGAGTGGCAGGGCGCGCTG
>DATIEW010000385.1:0-3005 GCA_035455585.1 Vicinamibacterales bacterium
CGGATCGGCCACCATCGCGTAGCCGGGCGCAGACTGTCCGGCCGGCAGACCGTTGCAGGTGGCCGGCGCGCCAGCCGCGGGTGTTCCCGCGAGGCTGAAGTTGTAGCCGCTCCGGATGAATGTCGCGCCGGAGCTCAACTCCGGCGGCAGGTAGCCCTCCATCGTCCCGGGCGGCGGAACGCCGAGCGTGGGAAAGTCCGGCGAGTAGAAGCCGAGCCCGCAGCTGATCGCATAACTGAGCTGCGCGCTGTTGACCACGCGGATCGTCCCCAGCGCCGAACCGGACTGCGCGTAGCCGCGCGCACGCATCAGACCCGGAATTGCCAGCGTCGACAGCAACGCGATCAGCGCAACGACGAACAGCATGTCGATCAGCGTGAAGCCCGCCTCGCTGCGTACGCGTCCCGCTCTCTTTGAAGACATGACAGGCCCCTTGGCGAGGGCTCCCTCGCGCTCCCGACAATTTTTCGCCGGTGCCACTTTTCGGCAGTCTGAAAAGTGTCCCGGCGACCGGCCCGCCTGGCCGCCTCCCCCTCGGGCCACGCCCGCAATCCCTTGATTTCCTGCGGGATAGCGGCCGTCATCGTCGTTCCGCTGCCAGGCGATGCCGTCGAAAATGCAAGAAGAGCACCACAGCCAGTCCAGCCACGCCCGCGGCGGCCCCGCGCGGCCCGGCATAGAAGAGGAGCAGGCCCGAGAGCACCAGCAGCACGCGCTCACCCGGCGACGCGACGCCGCTGATCCATCCGCCGAGCCCCCCGGCCAGGGCCGCGACTCCGATCGCCGCGGTCAACGTCGTGGCGATCGCATCGCCCGGCGAACCGCGCAGCAGTACTCCTGCGCCTTCCGGCGTCAGCGTGAACACGAACGGGACCAGAAACGCTGGCAGCGCGTACTTCCACGTCAGCATCATCGTCCGGAACGGATTACCGCCGGTGATCGCCGCGGCGGCAAACGGAGAAAGCGCCGTGGGCGGGCTGACTTCCGAGAGCACCGCGTAGTAGAAGATGAACATGTGCGCCGCGAAGTCCGGCACCCCCGCCTGCATGAGCGCGGGCGCGACCATCACGGCGGCGATGATGTAGGAGGCCGTCACCGGCACCGCGAGGCCGAGCAGCCAGACGGCCACGGATGAATACGCCACGGTCAGGAACAGACGGCCGCCTGCAAGCGCGACGATGATGCCGGCGATCTTCAGCCCGAGGCCCGTCAGCGTGACGATGCCGACAATGATGCCGGCCGTGGCGGTGGTGGCGCAGACGCCGAGCACTCCGGTCGAGCCCGAAACGAGCGCTGCCCCGAGACGCCGAGGCGACAGCCGGAACTCGCGGCGCACGTAGCTCAATCCCACCGCGATTATGGTCGACCAGAACACCGCGCGGAACGCGGTCATGCCGGCGACCATCAGCCCGGCGATCGCGGCGAGCGATGTGAAGTGGTACCCGTAGCGCCTCGTCAGCGGCCAGAGGGGCGGCACGTCCACGCGCTGCGCCCTGGTCCCCAACCGCCGCGCGTCTGCCTCGATCATCAGGAAGATCGACAGGTAGTAGAGAATCGTCGGGATCGTCGCCATCACGAGGACCTGCAGATAGGAGATTCTGAGGAACTCCGCGATGAGGAAGGCGGCGGCGCCGAGCGTCGGCGGTGAAAGCAGAGCCCCGATGCCGGCGGCCGACAGCATCGCACCGGCCGTTTCCGGCCGGTATCCCGCTCCCCGCAGCAGCGGCCACGAAACCGATCCGAGCATGACGGTCGTCGCGACGCCGCTGCCCGAGACGGTCCCGAGCAGGAATCCGGCGAGGGTGACCGTTCGGCCCGGGGCGGCGCCCGAGCGGGACCGGCCCATCGCGGCCATCGCCCAGTCGATGAAGAACCTGCCGGCCCCGGAGTGCTCCAGCACCGCGCCGTAGATCGTGAACAGGATGATGTAGGTCGCCGCGACGGTGAGCGGAACGCCGAAGATGCCTTCGAGGGTCATGAACAGCGTGCCCACCAGGCGGTCCGGCGGATAGCCGCGGTGCGCCAGCAGCGGCAGGCCGATTCGGTCGAACGAAGGACCGGCATAGGCATAGGCGATGAAGGCTGCCGCCGTCGCCGGAAGGATCCAGCCCACCGTACGCCGCGTGGCCTCGAGCACCAGCAGGATCGTGAGGCCGCCGAGCACGACGTCCACCGCAAGCGGATCGGCGGCGCGGTAGATGAAGCGATCGAAATCGATGACGGGCCAGGCGAGCGCGACGACGGATGCACCCGCGAGCAGCCAGTCGGACGGCGTCACTCCACCGGGCTGCCCCCGGCGCGCCGGAAAGAGGAGGAACGTCAGGACCAGGGCACCGAGCAGAAAGGTCACGCGGTAGATCTGCGGCTGTACGATGAAGAGGACCCAGTAGAGGGCGTACAGCGAAAGACCCAGCGCAAGCAGGTCGGCGAGGCGCCGCGTCGCGCCGCCGAGCCGCCTGGTGGGTGCCTCTTCGAGGGGAATCGTGGGCTCCGGGCGTGCCGGTCCGGTCACGCCCAAACTCCCAACTCCCAAGTCCCAACTCCCAATGCGCTCAAGTCTCAACTGCCAATTCAGACGGGTTCAAGGCTGACGCCTGTCGGTGCTTTGGGAGTTGGGAGTTGGAGATTGGGAGTTGACACGGGACACACTCTCTTTGGAATCCTGCCACGCACCGCGTTCCCGATAGAACCGGATGGCGCCGGGATGGAAGGGGGCGGGCGATCCCTCGACCGCGCCCGCGAGACGCAGGTTCCGCGCTTCCGGATGAATCGCCGCGAGATCGCCCTGCTTTTCGAACAGCAGCCGCGTGATGTGGTAGGCCAGGTCGTCCGGCATGGAGCGGTTCGCGACCAGCACGTTCGCGACGCCGACGACCGGCACGGGCGCCGCCACGTCCGGATAGGCGCTCGCGGGAATCTCCAGGGGAAAGTAGAGAGCGCCGTAGTCCCGACGCAGGGAAGGCAGGAGATCGGCGGTTGGCAGAAGCCGGATCGTGACGCCGGAA
>DATIEW010000386.1:0-5426 GCA_035455585.1 Vicinamibacterales bacterium
GGCCTCCTTCCGGCTCCGGCCGGCGGCAAGCGCCTGCTGCTCCGCCTCGACGAGCTTCCTCAGCGTCGCCGCGAGATCCGCCTGACGGAAGATCTCGCCCGCGTGCGGCGCCTCGCGCGCCTCGCCCGCGTGCGGCAGGAAGACGGCCGTCGAGTACGGCCACTTCCTGATCTCCGCCTTCTGCCGTTCGATTGCGTCCGCCGCCTGCGCTTCGATCGCGTAGCCCTCGGCCATCTGGATCGACGGATCGAGCACGTCCTTCAGGCTGAGCCTGCCGAACTCGGCGAGCATGACCATCAGGCCGCCGGGCGTCCCCGGCGTCACCGCCGCCAGCGGCCCGTACTCGGGCGGGTACTTCATGTTCCTGCTTCGGAAGAACTCGGGCGTGGCGCCCGTCGGCGCGACGCCGAGCGCGTTGATGCCGACGACCTTCTTCGTGTCCGGGTTGTAGATGAGCGCCTGGGTCTCGCCGCCCCACCCGAGCGTATCCCACATGGTCGAGACGGCGCCGAGCATGGCGCACGCGGCGTCCACCGCGTTGCCACCCTTCTGGAAGATCATCGCGCCAGCCGCGGCGCCGAGCGGCTTGCCCGTGATGGCCACCCAGTGCCGGCCGTGGAGCACGGGCTTGACCGTGCGCTGCGCTTGGAGAGTGGGAACGACCAGCACCAGAACGCAGGCCAGAAGAAGGATCGAGCGCATGACAGCCTCCGACGCCGATTGTAAGCGACTCGACTTCGGGCCCGTCAACCGATAAGCTGAGCCTTGCTGGCCATGGCCCTCACCCCGGGCACGCGGCTTGGCCCCTACGAAATCCGGGCGCCGCTCGGCAGCGGCGGCATGGGTGAGGTCTACCGCGCGACGGACACGCGCCTCCACCGGCCGCTCGCCATCAAGGTGCTGCCGGCAGAAGCCGCCAGCCACCCCGATCGACGCCGCCGCTTCGAGCAGGAAGCCCGCGCCGTCGGGAGCCTGAACCATCCGCATATCTGCGATCTCTACGATGTCGGGCGCGAGCGCGGCATCGACTTCCTGGTTCTCGAGTATCTCGACGCGCCCACACTGTCCGAGCGGCTGCTCACCGGTCCCCTGCCGTTCGACCAGGCCCTCCGGCATGCCATCGAGATCGCCGATGCGCTCGATCATGCGCATCGGCGTGGTGTGATTCATCGCGACCTGAAGCCCGGCAACGTCATGCTCACCGAATCGGGAATCAAGGTACTCGACTTCGGACTGGCCAGGCTTCGGCCCGTTGATTCCCTGCCGGAGCTGGCCACGGTGGAGGCCGGGCGCTCCCCGGCCACGGCCGCAGGCGCGATCCTCGGGACCTTCCAGTACATGGCGCCCGAGCAGCTCGAAGGTCGGGAAGCCGACGCGCGAACCGATATCTTCGCGCTGGGAGCCGTGGTCTACGAGATGGCGACCGGGCGCCGGGCGTTCGAGGCGAGCACGCAGGCCGGCGCGATTGCCTCCATCCTCCACAGCACTCCATTGCCGATGGCGGCACACCAGCCATCGATCCCGCCGGATTTCGACCGCGTGATCGCCCGCTGCCTTGCCAAGAACCCTGACGACCGATGGCAGACCGCGCGCGATCTGATGGCCGAGCTGAAGTGGATTGCCGAGGGGCACGCTCGAACACGCCTGGCGCCCGCGCGGCTCTGGCAGCGCCATCGCCGCGCGCTGGCCGGAGTCGCCGCAGCCGCGCTCGCCCTCGGCTCAGGCGTGCTTGGCGTGGCATACCTGCGCCCCGCTCCTGCCGAGAACCGCGTCGTCCAGCTCTCGCTGGTGCCGTTGGAGCCAACCGGGGACTTCAGCCTCTCGCCGGACGGGCGTCTGCTGGCATTCGTGGCAGGCAGTCCAGGCGCCACGCGGCTCTGGATTCAGTCGCTCGATTCCCTGAGTCCACGGCCGCTCGCCGGAACCGAAGGTGCCGCGACGCCGTTCTGGTCGCCAGACAGCCGCTTCGTCGCGTTCGGCTCGGGCGGCAAGCTCAGGAAGGTGGCGGCTTCCGGTGGACCCGTTCTCACGCTGTGCGATGCCAGGGCGGTGATCGGCGGTACGTGGAACATCGATGACGTGATCCTCTTCACGCCGGATAACAGGACTCCGTTGTACCGCGTGCCGGCGGCCGGCGGAGAGCCTTCGCCGGTCACGGTGCTCGACCAGTCGCTGGGACACAACACGCATCGCTGGCCGCGCTTTCTGCCCGATGGCCGGCACTTTCTCTTCCTGGCCCGGAGCAGCCGGAAAGAGGAGAGCGGGATCTTTGTCGGATCGCTCGATTCGACGTCGGCCACGCGTGTAATGAGCGGCGACTCCGTGGCAGAGTACGCACACCCCGGCTACCTGGTGTTCGCGCGAGATGGCAGACTGCTCGCGCAGCCGTTCGACGCCAGCAACGGTCGGCTGACAGGTGAGCCGATCGAGGTGCTCGAGGACGTGCTCTACAGCTCGGCTGACAGCCATGCGCGCTTCTCGCTGTCCGAACATGGCGAGATGGCCTATCAGCCCAGCACCGCCGGTCCGCGTTCGGAGCTGGCCTGGTTCGACCGCGCCGGCCGTCGCCTGCAGCTGCCGGTCGTGGCCGGGAACGTCGTCGACCCGTCCCTTACACTAGACGGAACGCGCGTCGCGCTGATGCGCTGGGCGAACGCGACCTCCGACGTGTGGCAGGCCGATATCGTACGCGGCGGCAACTCGAAACTGACGTCCGGCCCTTCGGTCGACTTCGCACCGGTCTGGTCGCCTGACGGGAGCTCAATCGTGTTCTCCTCCAACCGGGACGGTCCGTCGGATCTCTACCAGGCGGCACCGGGCGCGTCAGCGAGCGACAGGGCCGTGCTCAGATCGGCCGCCGTCAAGCACGCCACCGACTGGTCGCTCGATGGGCGACTAGTCGTGTACGCGAGCCGCGACCTCCGGACCGATTGGGATCTCTGGACTCTGCCCATGAACGGAGAGGGTCGCGAGGAGCCCTTCCTGCAGACCGACGCCGCCGAGCGCCTCGGCCGGTTGTCGCCCGACGGGCGATGGATGGCCTACGTTTCGAACGAGTCGGGACAGGACGAGGTCTACGTACGTCCGTTTCCACCGGCGACCGGCCAGTGGCAGATCTCGACGGCCGGCGGCACCGAGCCGCGCTGGCGCCGCGATGGCCGGGAGCTGTTCTACCTCGCCCCAGGTCATCGACTCATGGCGGTCCAGGTGAAGCCTGGTTCCCGGTTCGATCGAGGCGTACCAGGCTTCCTCTTCGAGGCGCCCATGATTGCGGACCGGAGCTGGGGGTACGACGTCACGGCGGACGGCCAGCAATTCGTCGTCGCTGTCGATGTCGGCAGCCAGACGCCGCCGCCCATCAACATCGTCCTCAACTGGACCGCGGGATTGACGCGATGAGTCCGCTCCCGCTGCGCGCTTCCCGAGCGATCTTGACCGCTTAACCCCCTCCAACCGGCGCTCCGGCGGTTCTGACCACACCGTATAGCGTGTAAGTCGCTGAAGGCCCCGGCTGAGGCGTACGCAAGCCTGGTACGCCGGAGGGATTCGTAGGCCGTATCGAGGTATTGTCACAAGCGGCCATCAGAACGACCACACTGAGAGTCACGACAGCGCGCACAGGGTTCCATCGCTTTCGCATGACGCCCTCCCGTAGCGCCGGCACGCCGTTCCCGCGCCGGTTCAGCGCGCAGAATCCCGGCGAGGCTGGCCTGGCTGCTACTATTGGGAATCTCAGGCCGGAAGTCGCGGGAGATTTCCTGGGTTCTTCCGGTTTCTGTCCTGGAGTCCCGCGTGAAGATCGCGTTTGGAGAGTTCACGCTCGATTGGGACCGCCACCAGCTGCTGCGATCGGGCAGCCCGGTTCATCTCTCTCCAAAAGGCCTGGACCTGCTCCGGATCCTCCTCGAGAGCCGCCCGAGGGCGATGTCGAAGACAGAGCTTCACGAACGCATCTGGCCGGGGACGTTCATCTCGGACGCCACTCTCACCAGCCTGGTCGCAGAACTGCGCAGATGCCTCGAGGACAAGGCGGCTCGGCCGCGGTTCGTCCGGACCGTGCACCGCTTCGGCTACGCCTTCTGCGGCGAGGCGAGAGAACTCGGCGAGGCCCAGGCGATCGAGCCGCGGGCCGCCAGCTACTGGCTCACCTGGGACACGGGCCAGGCTGCTCTGCGCGATGGCGAGAACATCCTCGGGAGGGACCGCGACGCGACGGTGTGGTTCGATTCGGTCGACGTGTCACGCCGTCACGCACGAATCTCGATTGCCGGCGGCGAGGCTGTCCTGGAAGATCTGGCGAGCAAGAACGGAACCTCGCTGCGCGGCATCCCTGTCTCGACGCCAAGCCGGCTCGCCAATGGAGACCAGATCGCTCTGGGGTCGGTGATCGTCACCTTTCACGCCTCGGCGGCGGACGCCTCGACGGTGACGAAGGCTCCGGAGACACGAGCGAAGCAGATGCTGGAAGCACAACGGCAGAGCACTCACGGGCGACCCGGAGAATGAACGGGGCCGGAGAACCGGCAGTTTGCCGGGATTCCGGCACTCATTTCGACGGTGATCCTGTGACTAGCCGGCGACCGACGATTGACGACCTATGACGGGACTGCCGACTGATGACGGACTGCCGACTGATGACGGACTGACGACTGCGACGGCCGACGGCCGACTGTCGACTGCCGACTCCCAGGGCACGACCTTTGCGAGAAACAGAGTCAGGTCTGCGCGGGAGGTTCCCATGCGCATCTCGTTGCTCACAGGTGTTTTCGTGCTCGCGGTTGCCGTCCAGGGCACCTCTCAGCTTCCTACGGGACCGATTCCGGCCAATCCGAAGGAAGCCGCGGCGCTGGCGACATTCACGGCGCGTGTCGACGACTACGTCAAGCTCCACCGCGATCTCGAGGGCCCCGTCCCGACGGTGCGGGTCTCGAGCGACCCGGCCGAGATCAGGGCTGCCATGACGGCGCTCGCCGACAAGATCCGGGAGGCCCGGCCTCATGCGAAGCAGGGCGATTTCTTCACCGCTGATATAGTGACGCTCTTCAGGAGGTTGATCCGCGAGGGTTGCGGCGGCCAATACAAGAAGCTGCTCGAGGCGGTCCGCGACGAGGCCCCGCCCATGGCCACGCCCGAGGTAAACGGCCGCTGGCCGGACGAGGCGCCCATGACGATGATGCCCCCAGGGGTGCTGTGCAATCTGCCGCAGCTTCCCGACGAGCTGGAATACAGGTTCGTCAGCCGGGATCTCGTCCTGCGCGACATGCACGCGAACCTGATCGTGGACGTGCTCGTTCGCGCGATCCCGCCCGGCACATGGGAGTGATTGGGGTGCCTACGCCGAGGCCGCTCTCCCGGCCGCACGGTACCAGTCGAGCGTAACGCGCAGGCCTTCCTCGAACGACACAGTGGGCTCGTAGCGGAGCAGT
>DATIEW010000387.1:0-3414 GCA_035455585.1 Vicinamibacterales bacterium
TTCGCCGTGCTCGACACCGGCGCGTACGGATCCGTCATGGCCTCGAACTACAACCGCAGGCCGATGCCTGCCGAGGTCCTCGTAGAGGACGGCCGCTACAGGGTGATCAGACGACGCCAGACGGTCGACGATCTGGTGTCCCTCGAGACCTAGCAGGATGCTGAAAAACACATCCTGAATGGCATCAGGCCGGGCTTTTTCCGCGGCCTGCTAGAGATTAGGAGGGCAGAACAGGAGATCAGGAGATCAGGAGACGGGAGCGCCGCGGCGGACCATCGCGCTCGCCCGCCGGCCTGCCCCACAGCCGCGCGAAGCGCGGGCGACCGACACTACCGCCGAACGACAACTCGGTGGTTCCTGTCCTCCCGATCTCCTGACCTCTTGATCTCCTGTTCTGAACGCTCCTGTTCTCCTGACCTCCTGTTGCCCCGGAAGTTGGGAGTTGGAAGTTGGGAGTTGGGAATTGGAAGTTGGGGGTTGTGACAGCATGCGGGGATCGCTCATCGCGTTCGAGGGACTCGATCAGAGCGGCAAGGAAACTCAAGCCGTTCTGCTGCACGACCATTTCATGTCGGCCGGCCGCGAATGCCGGCTGCTGTCGTTTCCGGACTACTCGACGCCGATCGGCGCCGAGCTGTCCCGCGCGCTGCACGGCGAGCGCGAGTACCAGGCGGACGTGATGCAGCTGCTGTACGTCGCAAACCGGTACGAGAAACGGCCACTGCTCGAATCCTGGCTCGCTGCCGGCGCGGTCATTGTCTGCGATCGGTACCTGGCGTCGAGCATCGCCTACGGCGAGGCGCACGGGCTCGACGCGGAATGGCTGTGCGAGGTTCAGCGGTTCCTGCCCGCGCCGGCCCTGACGATCCTGCTCGACATCGCGCCGGAGACGGCCGTCGAGCGGAAAGCATCGGGGCGCGATCGATACGAGCGCGATCTCCTCCTCCTCTCGCGGGTCCGCGACAGCTACCGGCGCCAGGCCCTGGCGCCCGACTGGGTCTGCCTGGACGGTCAGCGGCCGAAGACGGAGGTCACCGAGGCCGTGCTCACCGCGGTTTCGACACGACTCGCGCGGCCGTGACGGCGCGGACCTCGTGCGCGCCCGCCTGCACCAGCACCCGCGCGCACGATTCCAGCGTCGCGCCGGTCGTGCTCACGTCGTCGACGAGCACCAGGCAGAGCCCGCGGACGTCGGCTCCCCGCGCCAGCGCGAACGCGCCGCGGACGTTCGCGTGACGGCGCGCCGCCGGCAGATCCGTCTGTGACGGCGTCGCCCGCCTCCGGCGCAGCGCGGCGCGGAGCGGAAGGCCGAGATGCGCCGCGAGGTCTTCGGCCTGGTTGAATCCCCGCGCGCGGCGCCGGCTGCGGTGCAGCGGCACCGGAACGAGCGCGTCCGCCCCCGCCAGAACGCCTGCCGAGTGCCCACGCAGAAGAGCACCCAGCGGCGCGGCGAGCGACCGGCGCCCGGAATACTTCAAGGCGTGCACGATGCGCCGGAGCGGACCGTCATACGCGCCGATGGCACCGCTCATGGCGATCGCCGAACGGCGGCGACGGCAGCGCGGGCACGTGTCCGAGGCAACGCTGATGACACGCCAGGACGGTAGGGGATCGCCGCACCGCCTGCACAGGGGCGGCGTGAACGGAACGACGCCCGCCCAGCAACGGGCGCAGACCGCGCCCCGCGTCGGCTCGGCAAGGGGACGGTCGCACCCGACGCACGATGGCGCCAGCAGCACCCCGATCAGGCTGTCGGCGATGGTCCGCAGCACGGGAGTTCACGCCCGGATCCGTCCTGCGGGCGACTCGTCGCTGATGTCTATCCGTTCGGCGTCGCCCCAGAGCCGCTCGAGGGAGTAGAACTCCCGGGTCTGGGGGACGAAGACGTGCACGATGAACGTGAAGAAGTCCATCAGGATCCACTCCGCGCGCTCGTAGCCCTCGATGTGGGCCGGCCTGATTCTGGCGGCTCGCATCGATTCCTCCACGGCGTCGGTAATGGCCTTGACCTGACGCGGATTCTGTCCGGAGCAGAGCACGAAGAAGTCCGTGAACGCGGGCGTGCCGCGCAGGTCGAGCACGACGACATCCGTCGCCTTCTTGTCGAGCGCCGAGCGCACGGCCCTGGTGATGTCGGCCGGGAGCCGCGAGCGTTGAGTCGTTCCGCTTCTCCGACGTTCAGTCTTTGCCATGCAAGTGATCTGCCGGTTTGAGAAACCAGCCCGCTGTCCCACGGCTCGAGTACAGCCCGTGCTGCCTGATGTGGGTTTCGACCGATGGCGGCACCAGGCGGTGGACCGGCTCGCCGGCGCTCAGCCGACGCCTGATGTCCGTGGAGGAGACGTCGGCAGTTCTTGCATCGACCAGGAAGATCGAGGGCTGTGACGCCTGCGCCGCGACGCGCGTTCCTGGTGCCATCCGATCGGCCAGGCGCGGCAGCCTGGTCCGGAGCGCGAGCGCTTCGTGCCCCGGACGCGAGACCACCACGAAGTGCGACATGTCGAGAACCTCGGGAAACCGGTGCCACGTGTCGATTTCTGCAAAGGCATCGGCCCCCGTGATGAAAAAAATCTGCGCGGGGACGAGACCGGACTGGTGGAGCCGGCCGAGCGTGTCGGCGGTGTACGACGGGCCCGGGGCGCGGAGCTCGAGGTCGCTCGCCTCGAACCCGGCGACGCCGTTGACCGCCAGGCTCGCCATCGCGAACCGGTGGCAGGAAGACGCCGCGGGCTCCGACGGCCTGTGCGGAGGGACGCGGGTCGGCAGGAAGATCACGCGGTCGAGCGCCAGGGCGCCCCGTGCGGCCTCGGCCGCTTCGAGATGGCCGGTATGGACTGGATCGAGCGTTCCGCCGAGGATGCCGATGCGTGCGTGCGAAGTCATTCAACGGAGCGGTCGAGCGACGGGGGTGCGGCGGCGCGCGCACGCCCCGCCGCAACCTCCAGCCAGATGGCTTCGAGGAGGCGTTCCAGCCCCTGGCCGGTGGCCGCCGACACAGCGTAGAGCGGAATCCCCCTGGACTGCAAATGCCGCTCGAGCCGTGTCAGGCGCTCCGGCTCGTCGAGCGCATCGATCTTGTTGGCGGCGGCGATCACGGGTTTGTCGGCCAGCCGCTCGCCCGAGGCGTCCCTGCCCGGAAACAGTTCGAGCTCCCTCGTGATCACGTCGAAGTCCGTCGCCGGATCCCGCCCGCTCGCGGACGAGACGTCGACGATGTGCACGAGGACCTTGGTGCGCTCGAGATGGCTCAGAAACCGATGCCCCAGGCCGTGACCCGCGTGGGCGCCCTCGATGAGCCCGGGAACGTCCGCGACCACGAACGTGCGATCGTCAGGAAGGCTGACGACGCCCAGATTGGGAACGAGCGTCGTGAACGGATAATCGGCAATCCGGGGTCTCGCGGCGGAGATTCGA
>DATIEW010000388.1:0-2227 GCA_035455585.1 Vicinamibacterales bacterium
TGTCGCCGTGCGCCTGGCGGACGGCCGCGTGCTCGTCGCGGGCGGCGGCACGTACCGCGCGACTGCGGAGCTGTACGACCCGGCGACGAACAGCTGGACGTCGACCGGCAGCATGCACGTCGGTCGGATCGAGGCCACCGGCACTCAGCTCCAGGACGGGCGCGTGCTCGTGGTCGGCGGTCTCGCGGGCGACGGCACAGGGGTGCAGGCGAGCGCCGAGCTCTACGACCCGGCGACCGGCAGCTGGACGCCGACCGGCAGCATGCGGGATCGCCGCGACGGCCATTCGGCGACGCTGCTGCCCGACGGCACTGTTCTGGTCGCGGGAGGCGCCAATTCGGGCGGCTGGCTGCAGAGCGCGGAGCTCTACGACCCCGTCCGCGGCCGCTGGTCGCGCACGCGGCCGATGACGATCGCCCGCAACCATCCGAGCGCGACCCTACTTGGCAATGGCCGTGTGCTGGTCGCCGCCGGGACGGCCGCAACCCTCTCCGCTGAGCTGTACGACCCGGCCTCGCGCACGTGGACTCGGACCGGCAGGATGACCGATTACCACGGCCCTACATCCGTGCTCCTGCAAGACGGACGCGTGCTCGTTGTCGGCGGGGGAACAGGCGACATCTACTCACCCGCCACTGGCACCTGGACGGCCACCAGCCCAATGGCTTCCTTCCCCTCCCCCTACGCCGCCGCGGCATTGCTTCCCAGCGGTCAGGTCCTCGTCGCCGGCGGCTACGACTCGTCCTGCCAGAAGTTCGGCGGCTGCCAGCCCTTGGCCGCCGCCGCGCTGTATTCCCCCTGAGCAGTCGTATCGGCACCGTCGTCCGGGCAGGCCGCCGATCGCCGCTGACGTGCGGCAGCTGATCGTGCGTCTCGCTCGCGAGAACGCTAAGCCTCGGCCATCTGCGGATCGTCGGCGAGCTGCGCAAGCTCGGCATCTCTATCTCCGCGACCCCCGTCCGCAACATCCTGGCTGCGGCCGGGTTGTCACCGGCACCGCAGCGCGACCGGCAATCGTGGCGCAGCTTCCTGCGCGCGCAAGGCGAGTCGATCCTGGATTGCGACTTCTTTACTGTCGACCCTCGCCGCGAGCGCTTGCAGACGACCTCCTCGGTGCTCTGTTCGAGCACCGCTCACAGCCGTAAGGCTTCAGGACCGTCGCCCCAGGCGCGCTTGCGGGCGACCGCGTGCCCAGCCTGGTCGCGCACGCTCGCTTAGGACGAGCCGGCCGTCAAGCGACGGGCTCGCCACTCGGCGTGACGACCCACCAGAGACCGCCGTGGAGGTTCACATTGTGGCACTTGATCTCGTTCGGGCCTTCGTGCTCGTAAAAGTAGAGCGGGCGCCCGTTGTAGGTGACCTGCAGCATCCCGTCGCTGCGGCGGATCGTCCCGAGCAGCTCCGCGTCCACGCCCTCGCCCGCGGAGGGCTGCTCCTTGGTGAGGACCGGAGGCCAAGCCTTCACGCACTGTGCGCTGGTGCAGTTGGACTTGTCGGGGGCGTCGATCTCGAAGACGTAGACGACCTGGCCGTTTGCGTCGGAAAGAACACGCCCGAAGTCCGAGTCGCCAGCCACGATCTGCGCCTTCTCGGCAGGGACGCGTAGGCCGGCCTCGCCGGCGGGCCGCCGCGCCATTGTGGCAGCGACCTTGTCCATGGCCGCCTCGTCCTCGGACTCCTCTCCAGAGGGCGTCGTCTGTGCGGCTGGCGCCTCGCCCTCCTGCTGCTGGGGCTCGTCGCCGCCGCAACTGGCGACCGAGAGTGCGAGCGCGAGGCAGAGAGCGAAGCTGATCGCGCCGAAGCGGCTCACGTTGACCGGACCATAGGTGAGAGATCTTGCGGAGTCCTTACGACCCATGAATTCAGCCCGGCTCGCTGGACGTTCGCTAGGAGCGTCGCGGTTCCGGCAAGAGGAACCCCCGCCGGGAGGCGTGTGACGGAAAGCTCCGCAAAGCCGTCGCGCTGCGACGCTCCACGCTCGACCGTCAAGGCGCACGAGAAACCTGCAGCCGTCGCCGAACTGCTGTGTGAGCCGATCCGCTCGGCCGCGTTGCTCCGCAGCCGCGTTTGCTGATCGGTCAACGGCAGCGAGGTTCACTAGGGGTCTACGCGGTTGTCTTCTCCAGTCACCGTGAGTCACTTCCTGTCCAGCCGATTCGACGCGACACAGTGACCTGAAGTGACCCCTGGTGACTTGTTGGTGACAGCGGCTCGAAACTCGTAATGA
>DATIEW010000389.1:0-6085 GCA_035455585.1 Vicinamibacterales bacterium
CGACGGAGACGAGTCGAACGTGTCCGCCAGCTGGCCATTCAAATTGCACGAACTTCTGGAGACTTCGGATCTGGCGGTGTTCCAGTTCCATGAGGACCAAGCGTACTTCGCTGTCGCTGATGCTGACCGCCCGGCCTCCCCCGGCCGGTCGAAACCGCTCAGTTCACCTCGATCACCGCTGCCCCGAAACGGAACATGCCAGGCCGTCGTTGTGTGATCTTGAGACATCACATTCCTCGTACTTGACCCAGGGTTCGTGACAGGCGAATCTGATGATTCCCCCGCACTCTCGGTCTGAGGGAAGAATCATGACCCGAACTCGACTCCTGGCTGCTGGTTTCGCTGTCACCCTGGTGTTCGCCACGGCTGTGTCGGCCGATCACTCGTGGGGACCCTATCATTGGGCCCGGGCGAGCAATCCCCTGACGGTCGTGTTCGGCGACAACGTCGACTCTCGGTGGGACGGCTGGCTGGTGGAAGCCGCCGATGATTGGAGTATGTCGGCCGTCCTCGACGCCACGATTGCGGGAGGGCAGGCAAAAGGCAACTGCCGGCCTGCGGACGGTCGCGCGGAAGTCTGTAACGGGAATTACGGCTTCAACGGCTGGCTCGGTATCGCCCAGATCTGGGTCAGCGGGAGCCACATCGTCAAGGGGGCGGTCAAGCTGAACGACTCCTATCACGATTTCGCTCCCTACAACGAAAACGGGTGGCGCGACCTGGTGATGTGTCAGGAAGTCGGACATATCTTCGGCCTGGCTCACCAGGACGAAGATTTCGACAATGGCAACCTGGGCACCTGCATGGATTACACAGGCGATCCGGACGGCCCTCCCGCCAACCGTCAGCCCGACCAGCACGACTACAATATGCTCGCCGACATCTACAGCCACCTGGATGAAGGCGGTGGGACTGGCGGGAATGGCTGCAAGGGCTCTCCCAGCAAGTGCGCTGGCTCGCAGCCGAGGCCACCAGCCTTCGACATGGATCTGCCGGGGGTCGGACAATGGGGCCGTCACATCTCGACGTCGCGCGATGGCGGTCAATCGGTCTTCGTCCAGGACTTTGGCGGCGGCCATCGCGTCTACACCCACGTGACGTGGACGCTCGACGCCGCCGCAAGGCTCGCCCGACGCTGAACCGGGCGTGACGGCCTGCGTCACGCTGGATCGATACGCGTCTTCCTGAGATCGAAACGGGCCGGACCGCTCCCGGGTTCGGCCCGTCTACTTTTCGGGCCACCCCATCCTGGGTGCCCCGACGTGCGGCGAACGACATCGTGCGTGGGCACGACCCTTCCTCTTCGTCCCACTTGAAGAAAGGCCATACAACGCCCATCCCGAAACGACTCCCGCAGTAGAATCATCGGATGAGCCACCAGATTCTCGGCCTGCATCACGTCACGGCCACGGTCGCTGACGCTCAAGCCGATCTCGATTTCTGCATCGACCTGCTGGGGATGCGGCTCGTCAAGAAGACGGTCAACTTCGACAATCACGACGTCTACCACTTCTATTACGGCACCGAGCGGGGCGTTCCCGGCACGATCTGGACGACCTTTCCTTACAAGGGCCACGGCGTGCGGGTCGGTGTCAAAGGTGCGGGCCAGGTCGTGACGACGTCGTTCTCGGTGCCCGCCGGGTCGCTGGGCTTCTGGCGTCGGCGTCTCGAGGAAGCAGCGGTGCAGCCGTTCGACATCGGGACTCATTTCGGCGAAGAGGCCATACGCTTCAGCGACCCGTCGGGCCTGTGGTTCGAGCTGGTCGCGACCGACCGGGATCCGCGAGCCCCGTGGACGGGCAGCGACATCCGCGCGGATCAGGCGATTCGAGGACTTCATTCCGTGACCATGACGGTCCGCTCGCTCGGCCGCACGCTCGAGCTGATGACGGATTTTCTCGGCTATCGTGTCGTCGACGAGATGGAGAACCGGACCCGCGTGGCCGCAGGCGGCGACGCACCTGGCCACACGATCGACATCGTCGTCGATCCGGATGCCGGACAGGCCGTGAACGGTCTCGGCACGGTCCACCACGTGGCCATGGCAATCTCGACGCCTGACGAACAACGGCGCTGTCGCGAAGAGCTGCTGCGCATGGGGTTGAACGTGACCGACATCAGAGACCGCTGCTACTTCGAGTCGATCTACTTTCGAGAACCTGGTGGTGTGCTGTTCGAAGTGGCCACGATCCAGCCGGGTTTTACCGTCGACGAGGACGTCGCGACACTCGGCAGGGACCTGAAACTGCCGCCATGGGAAGAGCCGCACCGGACGACGATCGAGACCCGGCTGCCGGCGGTGGAGTACCGCTGATAGTGGGCGACGCCGGGCCGCATGCGGGCCAGCCTGTTGAAGCGGCGGGAGTGCCGCTGGGAGAGTCGCCGGTCGCGGTCGTCATGGTTCACGGCCGTAACGCCGGTCCGGCCAATATTCTCGATCTGGTTCCCCGGCTTGCCCGGCCCGGCCTCACCTACCTTGCGCCGGCGGCCGCGAACAGAACCTGGTACCCGCACAGCTTTCTGTCCGAGATCGCCAGCAACGAACCAGGATTGTCGTCCGGTCTGATCGTGCTCGACTCGCTCGTCGACCGGATCGAAGCGGCCAATGTGCCTCGGCGGCGCATCGTCCTCCTCGGGTTCTCCCAGGGCGCGTGCCTCGTCACGGAGTTTGCGATTCGCCGTGCCTCGCGATTTGGCGGTCTGATCGCGTTCAGCGGTGGCGCCATCGGCCCACCGGGTACGCGATGGGACTACCCGGGCCGGTTCGACGGGACGCCGGTCTTCCTGGGTTGCAGCGACCAGGACAGCCACGTTCCTCTGTTCCGGGTCGAGGAAAGCGCTGAGATCCTCGCCCGCATGGGCGCGGAGGTCGAGAAGCGCATCTACCCGCGCATGGGGCATCTCGTCAACGACGATGAGATCGCCTGCGCCCAGCAGATTCTCGACGCGGTTGGGGGCCCGTAATGCGGGTGCGATGCCGAGCGGGGCGCTCACGTGAGCCGTTCTGCGCGACATCCCCCTTTCAAGAAACAGCGAACGTTCCGGGAGGTTTTCCCGTCTCAGAGGCCATTCGGACGTGCTGAGCGAGAAGCCACATGACCGCACTCCTGTTCGACCTCCGCCACGCGGCTCGGGTGTTCGTCAAGCAAGGGAGCGCGACCGCCGTCGCCGCCTTTACACTGGCGCTGGCCATCGGCGCCACGACGGCGATCTTCAGCGTGGTGCACGGCGTGTTGCTGCGCCCGCTGCCGTACCCCGATTCGGACCGCATCCTGGCCATCTGGGAGGTGAACCACCGCGGGACCTACTCGCGCCTCGCCGATCCCAACTTCAACGACTTCCGCGACCGCAACCACACGTTCACCACAATGGCCAAGTACCAGAGCGGCGTGACGTCCGTCGTGGCCAGAGGCGAGCCGACGCGCACGGCGGTGGCCACGGTCACGCGCGACTTCTTCAGCGTGCTCGGCACGCAGCCGGCCACGGGCCGCAGGTTTGGTGACGCCGACGCCCGCATCGGCGCGCCGCCGACCGCGGTGGTGAGCCATCGGTACTGGCAGCAGTCGCTCGGTTCGACCGCCACGTTGTCAGAGCTGCAGGTCCGTATCGAGAACCGGCTGCACGACGTCATTGGCGTGATGCCGAGGGGCTTCGATTTTCCCGGCGATGTGGATGTCTGGGTCCCGGCCGAGCTGGACGCGGAAAACACCAGCCGCACCTCACACAACTTCCGCGCCATCGGCCGGCTGCGCGACCGCGTGCGCGTCGAGACCGCCAGAGCGGATCTCAGCGCCATCGCGCAGGACGTCATTCGACAGTCGCCGGAGCAGGGCGACTACCTCATGGCGGACGCGACGGCTGTGCCGCTGTTGACGTCGCTCACGGGACGCGTCAGCTCGACCCTCTACGTGCTCCTCGGCGCCGTCCTGTTCCTGCTCCTGATTGCGTGCGCGAACGTGACCAACCTGCTGCTCGCGCAGGCCGCCGCGCGCCGGCGCGAGCTGGCCGTGCGGCACGCGCTCGGCGCGGGACGCGGGCGCCTCATCCGCCAGTTCGTGGTCGAGTCGGCCGCGCTCGTGGCCGTTGGTGGCGCCGCGGGCCTCCTGATTGCCTCCCTGGGCGTTCGCGCGCTGCTCGCCCTGGCGCCCGCCGATCTGCCACGCCAGGACGAAGTATCGATGAGCGGGCCGGTGCTGGGCTTCGCGATCGCGCTCTCCGCGCTCGTCGCGGTCGGGCTCGGCCTCGTGACGGCGCTCAGGGCGTCGAGCCGTGATCCGCGCGCCTCGCTCGTGGACGGCGGGAGAGGGCAGGCAGGTGGAGCGGCCAGCCAGCGCGTCGGGCGGGTGATCGTCGCCGCGCAGATGGCGTTGACGGTCGTCCTGCTCGTCGGCGCGGCGCTCCTCGGGCGCAGTCTGCTGGAGGTGCTCTCGGTCAACCCGGGATTCCGCACCGACGGCGTCGTCGCGGTCGATCTCGCGAGGCCGTACTCCGACGATCCGGCCGCGAAAGCGCGGCTGGCGCCCTTTTACGGCGACGTATTCGACGGGCTTCGGACCATCCCCGGCGTCCAGCAGGTGGCCGCGGTCAACGCCGTGCCGCTCGACGGCGGTCTGCCCGATGGACTGTTCCTCGTGATGACGCCGCAGGAGATGCCGGCGAACCCCGACGACCTGTGGCCGATGTACGAGCAGAAGGAGAAGCTCGGCACCGCCGACTACTGCGCGGCCTCGCCCGACTACTTCAGGGCCCTGGGGATTCCACTCGTGCGGGGCCGCCTGTTCGACGATCGCGACGGCCCGGACGCGCCGCACGCGGCGCTCATCACCGAGTCGCTGGCGCGGACGCGATGGCCGGACATCGATCCGATCGGCCGCACGATCCAGTTCGGCAACATGGACGGCGACACCCGTCTGCTGACCATCGTCGGGATCGTCGGCGACACGCGGGAGTCCGGTCTGGAGCAGCCGCCGCGGCCGACCGTGTACGTCAACCTCCTGCAGCGGCCGAGGTTCTCGGCAACGGTCGTGGTGCGATCGGATGCCGATCCGACCACGATCATGGCGAGCGCCCGCGCGGTGCTGAAGCAGGTCGCGCCTGACGTGCCGCCGCGCTTCCGCACCTTCGCCCAGATCTACGATGCCTCGCTCGGCGCACGGCGCTTCAATCTGACGCTGGTGGCCGTGTTTGCCGGCACGGCGCTGGCGCTGGCCGTCGCGGGCATCTACGGCGTGATGGCGTACAGCGTCACAGAGCGGCGCAAGGAAATCGGCGTGCGTGTCGCGCTCGGAGCGAGCCCGCGCCAGGTGTTTCAGATGGTCATCGGCCAGGGTTTGCTCACTACGACAATCGGCGTCGTCGCCGGTATTGCGGCGGCGTCCGGTCTGACGCGCACGATCCAGAGCCTGCTGTTCGGCGTGACGCCAACCGATCCGCTCACGTTTGCCTCCGTCGTTGCGGCGCTCATGATCGTCGCCGTGATCGCCTGCTACGTGCCGGCCCGGCGCGCGACCGAGTCCGATCCGGTCGAGGCGCTGCGGATGGAGTAGCGTGGCCGGGATGCCCCGATCGGCGGCGGACAGGCGCGACGGGTGAGACGTCGCCCAGTCATGTGGAGCTCGCTGGAATCACACCAGCTTCCGGGGCAGCAGCGCACTGAGTCTCGTGCGGAGAAAGAAGAACCCGACCTCGGTGCGCGTGCCCACCTCGATCGGAAGAATCGCAGGCGCCTCGGGGCCGATGAGCGTGACAGTGTCGCCGACCTTGACCGGGCTGTCGAGGCCGACATCCACCAGCGTGTGTGCCGAGGCCACACCGCCGGTCACGACCGGATACAGATGCCCGCCGATCAGGACTTCACAGCGCCCGCCAGCCGTATCCGGGTAGCCGTCGGTGTGTCCCACGGGAATCGTCGCGACGCGTGTCGTCTGCACGGGCATGAAGCCGCGCCGGAATCCCGCGCTCTCACCCGGCTCGACACGCTCGACCCGCGTGACGCGAGCGCGCAGACGGAACACCGGCTTGAGATCGACGGCCGCGGTCACGTCGTCCCCCGGGGGGGCACCGAACAGGGCGTTGCCGACGCGCA
>DATIEW010000390.1:0-2212 GCA_035455585.1 Vicinamibacterales bacterium
CTCGCCGAGCACCCAGGGATAAGGGATGTGAATCCAGGCCGAGCCGAGCCGCGTCAGGTCGCCTGCAGGCTCCTGCTCGAAAGTCCAGTACGACTCGTCGACCTGCACCTGCGCGATGGTCATCGGCTCGGAGCCGCCGGCGCGCACCTTGAGGTGGATGCCGTGCTCGTTGAGCACGGTGCGCTCGAAGGTCAGCTTCTCGACGGGAGGCGCCCCCGTTTCATAGACGCGCAGCGGATCGGCGAGGAGCAGCCAGGCGCCGAGAACCCCGAGCAGGGCCAGCGGCAGCACGATCCAAGCCGCGTGCGACGGCCGCACCTTCGCGGTCGCCGGGCGATCCTCGTCCGGCACGACCGCAGCCCTCGTGCCGTCGTTCATGCCAGCGCCTCCACGACGTCGAACACGCCCATCCAGCCGAGCTCGGTGAACTCGGACTGGTGAGCGTGGAACATGTAGTGCCCCGTCTCGTGGTCCTTGTACGTGAACTCGAGGACGCCCCGCTGCGCCTGGCACTGCATGACGGTGTCGATCGTGCGCGAGGTGGGCGTGAGCGTCGTCCCGTGGTCGTAGTAGTCGAAGAAATTGCCGTGCAGGTGGAGCGAATTGATCGGATCGAACTCGACGACGTTGATCAGGTAGAGCCGCACGGGCTTGTCGCGCACGACCCGGATGGGGTGCTTGGCGAAATGGTGCGCCACCGTGTTGACGGCATAGACCTCGTTCTCGTCGTCGAAATTGGTGTCGAACGCATTCATCACCATGACGAATTCCTGCCACCCGGCGTTCTCCGGGGTGCCGAGGCGGCGGGAGCGGGCGACGGCGGCGTGCTCGGGGTGGCGGGCGGGATCGGGATCGATGATGAAAGCGCCGTACATGCCCTTGTGCATGTGCCGTTTCAGCGGCAGCGCGTGGCAGTGGTAGAGGTGGCAGCCGAACGGGTAGGCGTCGAACTCGTAGACGAACTGGCCGCCCGGCTCGATCACGCCGGCGCCAAGCACGCCGTCCATCCGCGCCGAGTGGATGCCGTGGAAGTGCATCGAGTGCGGGTGCGAGCCGGAGTTGCGGAACACGATCCGAACGCGGTCGCCCTCGGTCACGCGCAAGGTCGGGCCCGGCACGCGCCCGTTGTAGGTCCACGCCGGAAAGAACATCCCGGGCGCGATCTCGATCTCCTTGTCGATGCCCGTGACGGCGAAGCTGCGCAGCGTGCGGCCGTCGGGGAGAATGGAGGCCTCGCCCACGTCCCACTCCGTCAGCATCGCGGATGGGTCGAAGCCGTTCCTGGCCCCGTCGACATCGCCGACCGTGATCATGTTGCCGTGCGTGCCGTGGTGGCCCGGAGCGGCCCGCGGCGCTATGACGGCCGAGGGATCGTGGCCGGCGTGCGGCGCAGCACCGGAGGAGCCGGCCCCGCTCAGGGCCGCGGTGGCCACCGCCGATCCCGACAACGCGACGCCGCCGTAGAGCACGCTGCGCCGATCGAGCCTTTGCCGCAGCCACTTGCGCATGGCAGATCGATCTCGGCTGTTCGAATTAATAATGAGATTTATTTGCAAGAAGCGGCGTCGTCAACAGGCAAGTTCCGAGACCAGAGACCGGGAAAGGATACTGTGGTTGGACGTCGTAGGCGGATTAGCGGAGCGGGGCCAGGCCGATATCTGCGGAACCGACACCTGTAGACATGCGCTTCCCAGCTGCCCGCCGATGCCGTTGGCGTTGATGCCGAGGCTCTCGGCGAGCTCGGCCGTCAGGTAGGCGGAGGCGGCGCCAAGGCCGGCCGAGGCGAACCCGCTGGCGAGCTCGGCGCCGAAGTTGGCGAAGCTGAGCTCGGCGGCCTGGGCTAAGGTGACGTTCTGCGGCGGCGCGGAGCCCGAGACCCAGGTGTCGTTGAAGTGGATCTGCAGCGTCTCGCCGACGTTGCCGAGCACGACGCCGAGCGCCGAGCCGGCCGCGACGCGTGCGAAGGTGTTGCTGCCGCCGATGAGCTGCCCCAGCGCCGAGCCGAACGCCTGGCCGATCTGGTAGCCCGAGATGATCTGCGGCTCCGGTTGCACGAGCACCGGCTGCTCGTCGACGGGCGCCTTCGTGACGGTGGTCTGCCAGTCTCCGATCGGCTCACCCGACCCGTCGGTGGCACGCTGCTGACTAACGATCGTGGGCTCGCCATTCGCTCCTTCGACGAAGTCTCCCACTGCTATGAGTTCGCCCAATG
>DATIEW010000391.1:0-4250 GCA_035455585.1 Vicinamibacterales bacterium
CCGAGGCTGTTCCAGAGTACAAGCGCCTCCCTGGCGCCGGGCCTGCGGGTCGCGACGAGCCAGGTCACGAACGGCGCGGCGACCCCGACGGCGATGTCTCCCCAGCCGGCCACCGGGGCGAACGGCGCCGGCAGCCGGCCCTGCGCGTAGAGAAGCACGAACGACACGCGCGGCAAGCAATGCACGATCCACGGGATCGGTTGCAGGAACGTCGAACAGCGAGCGGTCCGGCACCGGATTGCGCCGGCTGCAGCATCCCGGCACCGATGCTAGAATCGGCGCGTCTCTGCGAGCTGCGAACCACGAGCCGCGGTTCGCGCAATAGGTGTCAGCCATGACGACAGTGCAATCACCACGGACGCTGCTCGATCTGCTCGAAGGGGCTCCCGGGAACCGGGCTGCCATCGTGCTGCCGGACGAGGAAGTGATCGTCACCTACGACGCGCTGAGGGAACAGGTGCAGGCCGCTGCCGACACGTTCGCGGGCGCGGGCATCGCGCGCGGCGATCGGGTCGCGATGGCGCTTCCCAACGGCCTGCCGGCGATCGTCTGCTTTCTCGGCGCATCGGCCGCCGGCACGGCCGCGCCGCTCAACCCGGGCTATCGCGAGGAGGAGTTCCGCTTCTACCTCGAGGACACGGACGCGCGCCTGCTGGTGCTTCCGGCCGACGGGGCGGACGAAGCGCGGCGCGCGGCCGGGAACGCCGTGCCCGTGATGACCGTGTCCTGCGACGCCGGTCGCGTGCGTCTCTCGGGTGAGGCAGGCCGGCGATCGGCGGCGCCGCCGGAAGCCGGGGACGTCGCGCTCGTGCTGCACACGAGCGGGAGCACCGGCCGGCCGAAGCGGGTGCCGCTCAAGCATGGCAACCTCGCCGTGTCCGTGGGAAACGTCATCCGCACGTACGACCTTACGGCCGACGATGTGTCTCTGTGCGTGATGCCGCTCTTCCACGTCCACGGGCTCGTGGCATCACTTCTGGCCACGCTGGCCACCGGGGGGACGGTCGTCGTGCCGCCGCGCTTCAACGCGCTGGGCTTCTGGCGGATGGTCCGCGACCACAAGGTCACGTGGTACTCGGCGGTGCCGACGATGCACCAGATGTTGATCGCGAGGGCGAAGGGGGGCGAGCGTCCCGACACGGGCCGGCTGCGGTTCATCCGGTCGTGCAGCGCGGCGCTGTCGCCCGACACGATGAACGCGATGGAGCAGACGTTTGGCGTGCCCGTACTCGAGGCGTACGGCATGACCGAGGCGTCGCACCAGATGGCGTCGAACCCGCTGCCTCCCGGCGCGCGCAAGCCGGGATCGGTAGGACCAGGCACCGGCGTGCGGATCGGCATCATGGACGCCGAGGGGCGGATGCTCGAGGGCGGCCAGCATGGAGAGGTCGTGATTCAGGGCCCCAACGTCATCCAGGGGTACGAGAACAACCCCGAAGCCAACGCGACGTCCTTTTCGAGCGGCTGGTTCCGGACCGGCGACCAGGGATTCCTCGATGCCGAGGGCTATCTGACGCTCGTCGCGCGCATCAAGGAGCTGATCAACCGCGGCGGCGAGAAGATCTCGCCGCGCGAGATCGACGAAGTGCTGATGGCGCATCCGGCCGTGGCTGAAGCGGTGGCGTTCGGCGTTCCGCACCGCATGTGGGGCGAGGAGGTCGCCGCGGCGGTCGTCCTGCGCGATCACGCGGACTGCACGGACGCCGAGCTGGTGTCGTACTGCCGCGATCGCCTGGCCGAGTTCAAGTGTCCGAAGAAGATCCACATCACGCAGGCGATCCCGCGCACCGCGACGGGCAAGATCCAGCGCCGCGCCGTCGCTGCGGCCTTCGCCGGGGAGCCTGCATGAAGGTCGTCATTGCCGGCGCGGGCGCCATCGGCGCCTACATCGGGGCCCGGCTCGCGCGGATCGGACAAGACGTCACGCTGTTCGCGCGCGGACCGCATCTCGCCGCGATGCAGGCGCGAGGCGTGCGCGTCGTGAGTCCCGACGGCGACTTCGAGGTCAGCCCTGCCGTCACAGGCGATCTCGCATCGATCGGCCGGGCGGACGTGGTGTTCCTCGGCGTGAAAGCGCACGGCCTCACGGCGCTCGCGCCGCAACTTCGCCCGCTCTTCGACCCCGACACCGTCGTCGTCAGCACGCAGAACGGCCTGCCCTGGTGGTATTTCCAGCGCTTGGGCGGGGAGCTGGACGGGCTGCGGCTCGAGCACGTCGACCCTGGAGGCGTGGTGGCGGATGCGATCGAACCGGAGCGGGTCGTCGGGTCGATCGTGTACTTCTCAACCGAGATCGCGCAGCCGGGAGTCATCCGGCACATCGAGGGCAGCCGCATCTCGCTCGGCGAACCGGATGGGACGCGCTCGGAACGCTGCCGGCGGATCGCCGGAGCCCTCGTGGAGGCGGGGCTGCGGGCGCCCGTCACGACGCGGATCCGCCACGAGATCTGGGTCAAGCTGCTGGGGAACGTCTCGCTGAACCCCGTCAGCGCGTTGACCGGCGCCACGCTGGCCGAAATGGTGCGGGACCCGGACGCCGGGCCGCTCGTGCGGCAGATCATGACGGAAGCGGATGCCGTCGCGATCCGCCTCGGGATCGAGCTGCCCGTTTCAATCGATCAGCGCATGGCGGGCGCCGAGAAGGTCGGGGACCACAAGACGTCGATGCTCCAGGACCTCGAAGCCGGACGTCCGATGGAGCTGGATGCGGTCGTGGGGGGCGTTCTCGAGCTGGGCGAGCGATTGGGACTGCCGATGCCCGCGACGCGCGCCGTGTATGCCTGCGCGAAGCTGCTCGATCGGTGCCGGGCCACTCGACGTCACCTCGATACCTTGCCAAGCGTCGCACGGTGAGGACAGAGACGAGGAGCGTCATGCACCGTCCATGGTTCCAGCTCGGCGCGTCGCTGGTGGCGATGATCATGATCGCCAACCTCCAGTACGCCTGGACGCTTTTCGTCCTCCCGCTGCAGAACGATCACGGGTGGACGCTCGCCGACATCCAGTGGGCGTTCACGCTGTTCGTGCTGTTCCAGACGTGGGTGCAGCCGCTGGACGGGTGGCTCATCGACAAGCTTGGTCCGCGGCGTTTCATCACGCTGGCCGGCGTGCTCTCGGGTCTGGGCTGGGCCTCGCTCGCCTACGCTTCGTCGATTCCGCAACTCTACGTGCTCTACGCCACGGCCGGCGTCGGCGCCGCGCTCGTGTACAGCGGCTCGATTGGGTCCGCGCTGAAGTGGTTCAGCGATCGCCGCGGGCTGGCCTCCGGCATCATCGCCGCCGGATTCGGCGGGGGCACGGCCCTGTTCATTCCGATCATCCGCTACCTGATCGACAACCAGGGATATCGCGCAGCGTTCCTGTGGACCGGAATTTTTCAGGGGCTGGTCATCGTAATCGTGGCGCAGTTCCTCCGCCATCCGGCCGGAGGGGTCGCGCCGGCGGCGAAAGCCGCGGCGGCGAGGCCCGGCAGGAGCCGGCGCAACGCCGAACAGTTCACGACCGCCGAGATGCTGCGCACGCCGCACTTCTACCTGCTCTACCTGATGTTCGTCATGATGTCGACGGGCGGCCTGCTCGCGACGGCGCAGGCCGGACCGGTGGCACAAGCGTTCGGCCTGCCGCTCGCAGCGCTGACGGTGGCGCTCACGTTGAGCCCGATCGCCAACGGCGCGAGCCGCATCTTCTGGGGCTGGGTGTCCGACCGGCTGGGGCGGGAGCAGACGATGGCGGTCGCGTTCTTCCTGCAGGCGCTCTGCCTGCTCGGCGTTCTGACCCTGGGCCGCTCGTCCGGGACCTGGTTCACGATCACGCTGGCGTTGACCTTCTTCACCTGGGGCGAAATCTTCTCGCTGTTCCCATCGACGTGCGGCGACTGGTTCGGCACGCGGCACGCCACGTCGAACTATGCCTTTCTCTACACGGCCAAGGGCGTGTCGTCGATTCTCGCGGGCGGCGTGGCCGCAATGCTGTTCCAGCAGTTCGGGAGCTGGTCGGCCGCCTTTTACGGCAGCGCCGCCCTGGCGTTCATCGCGGGCGTGATGGCCGTCGGCCTGCGCCTGTCGCCGCTCCCGAAGAAGGCCGTGGCCCGCTCCATTGAAGCCGCCTCAGCAGCGGCAGACTCAGCAGCGACGCGGCGCTCATGACGAGAAACGCGGCCGGGTAGCCCGCGGACCCGGCGATGCGGCCGCCGGTCCATGCCGACCAGGACTCGCAGCCATTGGTGGCCGCCATGAACGCGCTGAACTGCG
>DATIEW010000392.1:0-2478 GCA_035455585.1 Vicinamibacterales bacterium
TGGTGTCGGACACCGTCGGCCTCATCGACCGGCTGCCGCATTCACTGGTGGCGGCCTTCAGGGCGACGCTCGAAGAGGTGTCGGCGGCCGACCTGCTCCTGCACGTGATCGACGCGTCCCATCCGGATCGCGAGCGCCAGATGGCGGCCGTCCGCGCGGTCCTGACCGAAGTCGGCGCGGGACGCGTGCCGAGCGTCGACGTGTTCAACAAGAGCGACCTGCTCGACGCGGACGAGCGTGCCAGGCTCCGCGCCATCCATCCCGGTGCGCTCGTCGTCTCGGCGGTTACGCTGGAGGGGCGCGACGACCTCGTGGCCGCGGTGGAAACACGCCTCGAGCTCGACACCGCGCGCCTGACGTTCGAATTCGATGCCGGCTCGAAGCAGGATCGTGACAGGATCTCGCACCTCTATCGGGTCGGACGCATCCTGCGCCACGTCTCCACGGACGGTCACGTATCGATCGAGGCGGAAGTGCCGAGACGGCTGATCGACCGCTTTCGCACCGAAGCCGCAACGCTGCCATGAGGTCGATCGGGATTCTGCCGCAGCTTTTCACGATCGCGATCGCGGGCGCCATCGCCGCGGGATGCGCGCCGGCGAGGATCGAACTGCCCGCCTCCGGGGTCGCCTCCAAATACCCTGAATTCCTGTTTCCATCGGCCCCAGCCGACCTTGGCAGTTCCGCCGCGCACGAGCGCCACAAGGCCGGGTGGCTGTGGCTGCAGGCCGGCGATCTCCGTGCCGCGGAACGCAACTTCAACGCGTGCCTGAAACTGGCGGGCGATTTCTACCCGGCGTCAGCGGGTCTGGGCTACGTCGGCCTCGCGCAAAGCGACTACCGCAAGGCGGTCGAGCACTTCGATCGCGCCGTCGCGGCGAGCCCGGGGTACGTCCCGGCGCTGGTCGGCCGGGGCGAGGCGCAGCTCGCGCTCGGCAATCGCGACAGCGCCCTCGAGAGCTTCGAGGCGGCCGTCGCCTCGGATTCGGGTCTCGACGGCCTCCGCAGCCGGATCGAGGTGCTCCGGTTCCGCGGTCTTCAGGAGGACGTCGCGGCGGCGCGGGAGGCCGCCGAAGCAGGAAGGCTCGAGGAGGCGCGAGCGGCGTACGCCCGTGCCCTCGCCGCATCGCCGCTGAGCCCCTTCCTGCACCGGGAGCTCGCGGCCGTCGACCGCCGGGCCGGCGACATCGACGCCGCGATCGAGCACGCGCAGAAGGCCGCCGAACTCGAGTCGTCCGACGCCCGGAACCTCGTGCTCATCGGCGAGCTGCAGGAGGCCCGCGGAGACTACGCGCAGGCGGTGGAATCCTACGACGCTGCCCTGGCCCTCGAGCCCGATCCGGCGGTCGAGGCGCGGATCGACGCGCTGCGCGAGAAGCTCCTGCTCGCGGAGCTGCCGCCGGAGTTCCGGGCGATCGAAAACGCGCCGGCCGTCTCCCGCGCCGACCTCGCCGCCCTCTTCGGCATCCGCCTCGGCGACCTGCTGAAGCGCGTGCCGCGCAGGAACGCCGCGGTCATCACCGACACGCGCGGGAACTGGGCGTCCCCCTGGATCCTCTCCGTCACGCGCGCCGGAGTCATGGAGGTCTACCCGAACCACACGTTCCAGCCCGCCACACGCGTCCGCCGCGCGGACCTCGCGCAGGCGGCCAGCCGCGTCCTCTCCCTGATTGCGGGAGAAAGGCCGGAGCTCGTCGAAACCTGGAGGAGCTCTTCCCAGACCTTCCCCGACGTCTCGCCGAGGAACCTGAACTATCCCGCCGCCTCCCTCGCCGTGGAGGCCGGCATCATGCGCGCGCTCGATGACGGGAGCTTTCAGCCGACGCGGCCGGTGAGCGGCGCGGAAGCCGTAGCGGCAGTACGAAAGCTCGAGGAGCTGTCCCGAAGCGACCGACGATGAACCTGACCGCCGCCAACCAGCTGACGATCCTGCGGATGCTGCTCATCCCGGCGTTCGTGATCCTGCTCCTCTATGGGCACCGCGGCTGGGCGCTGGTGACGTTTCTCGCCGCCGGGCTGACCGACCTGCTCGACGGCCTGATCGCCCGCATAACGCGGCAGAAGACGACGCTCGGCGCGTGGCTCGATCCGATGGCCGACAAGCTGCTGCTCGTCACGATGTTCGTAATGCTGACGCTGCCCGGCATCGGGTCGGCCAACCGGCTGCCGCTCTGGTTCACCGTGCTGGTCATCAGCCGCGACGTGGCCATCGTGCTGACTGTCGCCGTCATCAACCTGGCGGTCGGGCCGCGCACGTTCCGCCCATCGATCTTCGGCAAGACGGCTACGGCGATCTACATCCTCACGGGGGTCGTCACGCTGTACTTCAACTATCTCGGCCGTCCATCGGGCATCGTCGCCGTTTGCGTCTATGCATCGCTCGTGATTACGCTGGTGTCGGCGTTCCATTACCTTGGCCAGGTCGTCAAGCTGGGCCATTGATCAGCCGATAACAATCGGGGGTGTCAGGTTGGCGGC
>DATIEW010000393.1:0-5588 GCA_035455585.1 Vicinamibacterales bacterium
CCGACCGTCCTGCAGCCATCCAGACGACCGCTCGGATCGCGCCCGAGTCCGAACCCGGGACGCCGCTCGTGATTCACGGCCGGGCCTACGGCGAAGACGGCCGGACGCCGCTGGCCGGCGCCGTCATTTTCGCCTACCACACCGACCGCGAGGGGCTCTACGACCGGCCGGAGGCGGGCCCGCACTCGTGGCGGCTCCGCGGCTGGGCGCGAACCGGCAGCGACGGCCGCTTCGAGTTCCGCACGATCAGACCCGGTGCCTACCCGTCGAGCCGGGTCGCCGCGCACGTTCACTTCACGATCTTCGCGCGGGATGCGCGCTATTACGGCGGCGAGCTCGAGTTCGACGACGACGACCTCATTCCCGCGCGGGAACGGGCCGAATCGACGGCACGAGGCGAGTTCGGGTCGGTGCGGCCAGTCCGGCGGGACGGCGGGACCGAGCACGTGGACTTCCAGCTCAGGCTGGATCCTTCGCAGAAGTTCTGAGTCGTCCCACGATGTCGAGGCGCCGCCGGTCCTCCCCTTCGTCCGTCAGCCTCACCTCGACCACATCGTCGGGCCGGCCGGCCCAATGCTCGGCCCACTCGATCGCGACGATGCCGTCGCCGCTCACCAGCTCATCGAGGCCGAGATCGTCGACCTCGGCTGACGTGAGCCGGTAGAGGTCCACGTGGAAGAGGGTCGCGCTGCGGCCCTTATACTCCTGGACGATCGTGAACGTCGGGCTCGACACTTCCTCTGGCGCCGCTCCAAGCCCGCGGGCCATCCCGCGGACGAACGCCGTCTTGCCGGCTCCGAGCGCGCCGAAAAGCAGCACGACGTCGCCGGGCGAGACTGCAGCCGCCAGCTGTTCGCCCACGGCTGCGGTCGCCGCCTCGCTGTTCGTGACGAGCTGCAGCGGCAGGTTCACTGTTCGGGCTTCGAACGGCGGCGTGCGGTCAGCTCGAGCACGGCGTCTCCGAGGTGAGCAGCGAGATCTCCGGCCGTGAGCGCAACTTCCCCTTCGTCGGCCTCCGCCAGATCCCCGGCCGCGCCGTGCAGGTAGACAGCCAGCGTACAGGCGGCCTCCGCGTCCAGAAGCTGGGCGAACCAGGCCGCAATCATCCCCGTGAGGAGATCGCCGGTGCCGCCGGTGGCCATGCCGGCATTGCCGGTCAGGTTGACGAACGTCCGGCCGTCAGGCCCGGCGACCAGCGTCCGATGCCCCTTGAGCACGACGTGCACGCGATGTGCGGCGGCGAACTCGCGCGCGTGGCGCAGACGATCGTGCTGGACGGCCTCGATGGACGTGTTCAGCAGGCGCGCCATCTCGCCCGGGTGCGGCGTGATGATGACGTCGACGCCGTCGCGGCCCATGAGCCTGGAGGGATCGGACGCGAAGGCGTTGAGGGCGTCGGCGTCGAGAACGAGCGGGACCCCGGCGCGCTCGAGGAGCGCCTCGACGAACGCCGCCGTGCCGGGAGCCTGGCCGAGCCCGGGCCCCACGGCAATGACGTCCGCCTTCAGCTCGAGCACACGATCCAACGCGCTGAAGTCGATCGTCCCGGTTGCGGTCTCGTCGAGGGGCTCCGTCATGTACTCCGGCGCCATGGCCGCGATGATCGGCAGACACGACCGCGGCGTCGCGACCGTGACGAGCCCGGCGCCGGACTTCAGCGCGCCGAGCGCCGCGAGGTGCGCGGCGCCCGTGCGTCCCACCGACCCGGCGACGACCAGGACCCGGCCGAAGTCACCCTTGTGCGAGTCCGCCGCGCGCGCGGGCACCAGTTCGCGCATCTGCTCGCGCTCGAGCAGCTCGAGGTGCGGCCCCTCGATCTCGTCGATGACGGGGTGCGGGATCCCGATATCGGCAACAACCAGGTCGCCCGCGTACGTATCGGCCGGCGAGAAGACGAGCGGGATCTTAGGCGCCGCGAGCGTGACGGTCAGCGAGGCATCGATCGCCAATCCCTCGACCAGGGAGCTGTCGGCCGAGAGCCCCGTGGGCAGGTCGATCGCGACCACCGGAACCGGGAGGCCGTTGAGGTCGGCCACGACGGTCTCGATCAGACCCGACAGGCGGCCCTTGAATCCCGTTCCGAAGATGGCGTCGACGACGAGGTCACATCGCGCGATCTCGCTGGAGTGCAGTTCCCACGCCTCGGCGTCCGTGATCTCGACGACCGTGAGCCCGATGTTGCCGAGGATCTCGAGGTTCGCACGCGCATCGCCGCGAACCTCCGCCACGCTTCCGAGCAGGAAGACCGACGTGTCGACGCTGCGCTGCACCAGGGTCCGCGCGACGACGAACCCGTCGCCGCCGTTGTTGCCGCGGCCGCAGAGCACGACGACGCGGCTCGACGGCAGGTCTTCGAACGCCGCCTCCATGGCCGCCACGGCCTGGCGGCCGGCGTTCTCCATGAGCACGATCGACGGGAGGCCGATCTCCTCGATGGTGCGGCGATCGGCCTCGCGCATCTGCTCGCTATTGAGCACGCGCATCGGGAATGGAGCGTACCGCTTGTGCTAGACTGCGTCAATCAGCCTCAGCCCGCCCGTTCCTGGTATTCCGGGGCAGAACGACCAATGGCGCTCCGCGGCGCGATATACGTGAACGGCAGGATCAGCCCGGCCAGCGAGGCGGTCGTCCCCGTGTACGATCACGGCTTCCTGTACGGGGAGGGCGTTTACGAAACGCTTCGGACCTACAACCGCGTCCCCTTCCTCTTCGACCGTCATCTGCGTCGGCTTCGGGCGTCGGCCCGGCACCTCCAGCTCGACGTGCCTTTCGACGACAAGACGCTGCTGACCCGGATTGAACAGACCGTGGGCGCGGCGGGTCCGATGGAGGAGGCATACATCCGCGTGCTGCTGACGCGCGGCATCGGCGAACTGACCTACGATCCCAGAGCCACCCCCACCCCCTCTCTCATCATCATCGTCAAACCGGCCGACGAGCCGCCGGCGCGGGTGATCGAGGAGGGGATCCGCATTTCGCTCGTGCCGATCTTGCGGAACCACCCCGGATCGGTCAACCCGGTCATCAAGTCGAACAACCTGCTCAACAACGCGCTCGCGATGCAGGAGGCTTACCGCCGGGGCGGCGAAGAGGGGCTGATGTGCAACTATCGCGGCGAGCTGTCGGAGTGCTCGCAGTCGAACTTCTTCATGGTGCGTGGAGGCGTCGCGCTCACACCCGCGTCTGAAGCCGGCCTGCTCGAAGGCGTGACGCGCGCGTTTCTCTTCGAGGTCGGCCGCGACGTCGGCATCGACGTGCGCGATGAAACGCTCCTTCCCGAGGATCTCGACACCGCAGACGAGGCGTTCATCACGAGCACCACCCGCGAGCTGAGCCCCGTCGTCCGGATCGACGATCGCGTCATCGGCTCCGGGAAGCCCGGTCCGATCACGATGACGCTGCTCGAAGGGTATCGACGGCGGGCGCGCGAGATGACCCGGCGCGCGCTGACGCCAAGCTCGTAACTTCTGCCTTCGTTCTCTTCTCCTGTCTCCTAGCTCCTAGCTCCTAGCTCCTGATACTCATCTACAGCCGGACATGCGCAGACCAGATTGCGGTCGCCGTACGGGTTGTCCACGCGCGCCACGGCGGGCCAGAACTTGCCGGCGCGGACGAAGGGAAGCGGGAAGGCGGCCTGCTCGCGCGAGTAGGGGTGGGTCCACGAATCAGATGCGACCTCCTCGGCCGTGTGGGGCGCGTTCTTGAGCACGTTGTCGCGCGGATCCGCCCGTCCCTCCATGACGTCGCGAATCTCCCCTCGAATCGCGATCAGCGCGTCGCAGAACCGATCCAGCTCCTCCTTGGATTCGCTCTCGGTCGGCTCCACCATCATCGTGCCGGCCACGGGGAACGACACCGTCGGCGCGTGGAAGCCGTAGTCCATCAGCCGCTTGGCGACGTCCTGCTCGTCCACGGGTGCACCCGCCGCGTGCTTGAAGGGACGGAGGTCGAAGATCATCTCGTGCGCCACGCGGCCGTTGTGGTTCGCGTAGAGCACGTCGAAGTGGCCCTGGAGCCGCGCCTTGATGTAGTTGGCGTTGAGAATCGCGTAGCGCGTCGCGTCGGTCAGCCCGGAGGCCCCGAGCATCCGGATATACCCGTAGGAGATGACCAGGATGCTCGCGCTCCCCCACGGCGCCGCGGCGACGGCCGGAATGGCCTTCGCGCCGCCCAGCTTCGCGAAAGCATGGCCTGGCAGGTAGGGCGCGAGGTGGCCGGCCACGGCTATCGGGCCCATGCCGGGACCGCCGCCGCCGTGCGGGATCGCGAAGGTCTTGTGCAGGTTGAGATGGCAGACGTCCGCGCCGATCGCCGCGGGGCTCGTCAGGCCGACCTGCGCGTTCATGTTCGCGCCGTCCATGTAGACCTGCCCGCCGTGCTCGTGGACGATCGCGCAGATCTCCCGGATGTCCTCCTCGAAGACGCCGTGGGTCGATGGATACGTCACCATCAGCGCCGCCAGCGTGTCGCGGTGCTGTCTGGCCTTGTCGCGCAGATCTTCCAGGTCCACGTTGCCGTTGCGATCGCACGCCACGACGACCACCTTCAGGCCCGCCATGGTGGCGCTGGCCGGATTCGTGCCGTGGGCCGACGAAGGGATCAGCACGACGCGTCTCTGAAGCGCGCCACGATCGCGGTGGTAGGCGCGGATGGCCATCAAGCCGGCGAACTCGCCCTGGGCGCCTGAGTTGGGCTGAAGCGAGACGGCGGCAAGACCTGTGATGCGGCACAGCGCCGCTTCCAGCTCCTCGAAGATCTGCCGGTAGCCTTCCGCCTGCGTGGACGGCGCGAACGGATGGATCCTCGCGAACTCCGGCCACGAGAGCGGGATCATCTCCGAGGCGGCGTTCAGCTTCATCGTGCAGGAGCCGAGCGGAATCATCGACGTGTCGAGCCCGACGTCCTTGCGCTCCAGGCTCCGGATGTAGCGCATCATCTTCGTTTCCGAGCGATGCGTGTTGAAGACGGGATGCGTAAGGAACGGCGAGGTGCGCTGCAGCGATTTCGGCACCCGCACGGCGCTTTCGCCCCTGACGTCCACGCGCGGCGCCGGAGCGTTCGCTGCGCGGGCGAACAGATCGACGATCTGCTGCGCATCCTCGTTCGTTACCGTCTCGTCGAGCGCGATGCCGACGCCTGCGCCCGTGCAGCGGAAGTTGATCCCGCGCGCCTCCGCCTCGCGCCTGACGCCCGCCTCGTCGGCGCCTTCGATCCACAACGTGTCGAAATAGGCAGGGTTCGCCTGCCGGAACCCGAGGCCCGTCAGCGCCCGCTCGACCGCCGCCGCCAGACCGTGGACGCGCGCTGCAATCGCCTTCAATCCAGCAGGGCCGTGGTACACGGCGTACATCGCGGCGATGTTGGCCAGCAGCGCCTGCGCCGTGCAGATGTTCGAGGTCGCCTTCTCCCGGCGGATGTGCTGCTCGCGCGTCTGCAGGGCCATCCGGTACGCCTGCCGTCCCCGCGCGTCGATCGACACGCCGATGATCCGCCCGGGCGCCTGGCGCACGAACGCCTCCCGCGTGGCGAAGAACGCCGCGTGCGGCCCGCCGTAGCCGAGCGGCACGCCGAACCGCTGGGAATTGCCC
>DATIEW010000394.1:0-2008 GCA_035455585.1 Vicinamibacterales bacterium
CGGTGCGCGTCGAAGGCCTCGATTACGTGAATCCCGAGTACCTGCGCACGCTGACTTCCGTGGAATCCGGCGATGCCGTGGCGATCGGCGACATCAGCGCCGATGCACGGCTCATGGCGGCTCTCGACGAGCTCGATTCCGTGGCCTACCGCCTCGACGGACCGCCCGATGCCGCTACGCTCACATGGCTGCCGAAGGAGATCTCGCTCGGCAAGAGCGTCCTGCGCCCTACGCTCGGCCTGTTCGCGGACGGCGGCGGCGACTTCATGTTCCTGGCCGGCGTGCAGCACGTGCACCACTGGATCAACTCGCTCGGCGCGCAGTGGCGCAACCGGCTCCAGATCGGCGACGAGTCGCTGTTGACCACGAGTTTCTACCAGCCCTTCGACGTCGGGCAACGGACCTTCGTTGAGCCCGGCCTGTTCGGCGAACGACGGGTCGAGGACATCTATATCGAAGGGGACAGGGTCGCGACATACGAGTTTGTCGACGTGGGCGGCCGCCTCGAACTCGGATGGAACGCATCACGCTACGCGCAGCTTCGGGCCGGCTACCTTTTCGACCAGCGCAAGACACGCGTCGACACGGGCCCGCCAGCCTTGCCGGACCTCGATGGTGACGACGCGGGCCTGACCTTCACGGCGCGCTACGACTCGCGCGACACGGCCACATTCGCGACAAAGGGCCTCTCGGCCGCGGTCCGTTACGATCAGATTGACGATTCCTTCGGCGCGGACCGGGACTGGGACCGCATGGAGGCGGGCGTGCGCAAGGCCATCTCGATCGGCAAATACGTCACCTGGCTCAGCCTCGCCGGCGGTTCTGACCTCGGCACCGAGCTCCCGCCCGATCGGCTGTTCTCGCTCGGCGGCCCGCGCGTCCTGCCGGCTTTCCAGCACGACGAGCTGCGCGTGAGCGACTACTGGGTTGCCGAGTCGAGCTTCCTGCGGCGACTGAAGGTGCTCTCGCCGATCAAGAACCAGGCTATCTATGCCGGGCTCGGGCTACAGGCCGTCGGCATAAACGATCGGCTCGACATCGCGGGTGACGATGACGAAGTAATTTATGGCGGCTACCTGTTCCTGGCGGGACCGACTGCGCTCGGGACCTTCACGCTTGGTCTCGGTTTGATCGAGGGCGACGGCAACATATGGCTCTCGATCGGCAAGCCGATTACCAGCGGCACGATCCTCGACGACGGCTTGTTCCGCTAAGGCCTCAGGCCGGCGCCCAGTCGAAGGAATCGAAGCGTATTCGGTCGGGGTCCGCCCCTTGTCGCGGCAGCGCGGTGCGCACCGCGTCGATCATGGCGGGCGGCCCGGCGGCATAGATGTCGAAGCCGGCAAGGTCTGCGACGCCCTGCAGCACGGCCTCGTGCACATGCTGTCCGGTGACGCCCGTGTAGTGGAAGCGCGGATGCTGCGCGGCGAGCGCCCGCAGCCAGGCGTCGTCGTAAAGATCCACGGCGCTGCGCACGCCCCAGTACAGCACGAGGTCGCGCCGCCAGCCGCCCTCGAGCACCTCGCGGAGGATGGCCTTGAGGGGCGCATAGCCCGTACCGCCCCCGATCAGCAGCAGCGGCCGCTCGCCCGGCCGATAGACGAACTGCCCGAGCGGGCCTTCGATCCGCAGCAGGCTGCCCGGCTTCATCTCCCCGAACACGGTTTCGCTGAACGCGCCGCCGGGCGCGCGCCGCACGTGCAGCTCGAGATGCTGGCCGTCATGCGGCGGGTTCGCGAGCGAGAAGCTGCGGCGCAGGTCGCCGGGGAGCATGACGTCCACGTACTGCCCGGACTGCCAGGTGAATGGCTCGATCGCCGGCAGGCGCAGCCACAGTCCCATGACATCCGGCGCGAGCCGCTCCATGCGCGCGACGCGGGCCGGCAGCTCGCGGATCTCGACGTCGGTGACGTGTCGGATCTCGCGCGTCTCGATGACGAGGTCGGTGAGCGCGAGCGCCTGGCAGATAAGCGCGTAGCCCTCGTTCTCCTCAGCAGCGTCGATGCCG
>DATIEW010000395.1:0-2294 GCA_035455585.1 Vicinamibacterales bacterium
GGACGGACTCGAGGCCGAGCGCGTCTCCAGCGTCGATGTCTCGCCCGCGCTCTTCCGCCTGCTCGGCGTGCCCCCGGTGGTCGGCCGCATCTTCACGGACGAGGAGGAGCGCCCGGCGGATCGCCCTCCGCTCATCCTGAGCCACGGCGCGTGGATGCGGCGCTTCGGCGGCGATCCCGACGTGCTCGGACGAACCCTGCAGCTCGATGGCGCGACGCACACCATCGTCGGCGTCATGCCGCGCACGTTCCGGTTTCCTGCAATCGACCCGGAAGTCGAGATGTGGTCCCCGCTGACCATCGATCTCAGCGCGCTCGCGTCGCGCCCTCACAGGATGTACGAAGCGCTCGGCCGGCTGGCGGCCGGCGCCACGCTCGATCAGGCGCGACAGGACATGGCTGCGATAGCCGCGGCGATCGGCCGCGAGCACCCGGACACGAATGGTGGATGGGGCATCGCGCTCGTACCGGCCCACGAGCAGGTGGTCGGCAACATCGGCGAGACGCTCTGGGTGCTCTTCGGTGCCGTCGTGCTGCTGCTGGTGATCGCCTGCACCAACATCGCCAACCTGCTGCTGGCGCGGTCGGCCGGCGTCGCCAGGCAGTTTGCCGTGCGCGCAGCGTTCGGCGCCGGTCGATGGGAGCTGGTCCGGAGGTCGCTCGTCGAAAGCGCGCTCCTGACGATGGCGGGCGGGATCTTCGGAGTGCTGATCGGCTGGTGGGGCATCCGTTCGGTGCGGCCGATCGTGCCAGCCAGCGTGCCTCGGGCCGAAGATATCGGGCTCGACCTCTCCGTTCTCGCGTTCACGACGGCTGCAACCGTCCTGTCCGGGATCGCGGTCAGCCTGGTGCCCGCGTGGCGGGCTATGCGGCCCGACCTGCTCGAGGTGCTGCAGGAGGGCAGCCGGGCGGCGACACCGAGCCGCGCGGTCCGGCGGCTGTCGGACGGCATGGTCATGGCAGAAGTGGCGCTCGCGCTGGTGCTTCTGGTCAGCGCCGGCCTTCTCATACGCAGCTTCATCAATCTGACGTCGATCGACCCCGGCTACCGGACCACGGGCATCGTCGCGGCGCACGTCGTGCTGCCTGCCGAACGCTACGGCCCGCCGGCCGCAAAACGGCGGTTCCTGCACGAGATCGTCGAGCGGTTGAAGGGCCTGCCGGGGGTCCACAGGGCGACAGCGGTTTCCGCGCTGCCGATGAGCCCGCTCGGCGTGCAGTTCGACATGCCGTTCACGATCGACGGGCTCGACGCGACGGCTCCCTCCGAGCGGCCGATCGCGCGTTACCGCGCCGTGATGCCGGAGTACTTCCAGGCGATGGGGATCGCGCTGAAGCGCGGGCGGGTGTTCAGCCGCTTCGACGGGCGCGAGGACGGACCGAAGGTCGCGATCGTGAACGAGTCGCTGGTGCGCCGCTACTTCAGCGGCGTCGATCCAATCGACAGGCTCGTGCGCATGCCGATGGCGGGCGATCTCCGCATTGTGGGGGTGGTTTCGGACATCCGTCACGACGGCCTTCAGGCGTCGGCCGAAGCCGAGGTCTTCGTCCCGTACTTCCAGTTTCCACTCTCGCAGATGCAGATCGTCGTCGCGACCGATCTCGATGCGGCGACGATCGCCAGCGGGGTGAAATCGCAGATTGCGTTACTCGATCCGGCGCTCCCAATCGCCAGGGTTTCCAGGATCGAGGATCTGGTGTCGGCGTCCATCGCGCAGCCCCGCTTCAACATGGCGCTGCTGACGGGACTCGCGCTGTGTGCGGCGGCGCTTGCGGCCGTCGGCGTATACGGCGTCGTCAGCTACTCCGTAGCACGGCGCACGGCCGAGATCGGCGTCCGCATGGCGCTCGGCGCGGACGCGGAGCGCACGTTCAGGCTCGTCGTCCAGGAAACACTGCGGGTCGTGCTGGCGGGCGTGCTCCTCGGCCTGGCAGGAGCCGTGGCCGCCGGCCGCTCGCTGCAGGCCATCCTCTTCGGCGTGCCCCCGCTCGACCTGGCGACGTTCGCGGCAAGTGGCGTCACGATCGTGATCGCCGGACTCGCAGCAGCCAGCTTCCCCGCGCTCCGGGCGGCGCGGATCGATCCGGTGCGTGCGCTCCGGCAGGAATAGGTGCGCACGCCGACGGTTCTCAGCGGACCGCTATCATCGCTGGCAGGCAGGGAGTCACGTCACATGTTGAAGTTCAAGACCGGCGCCATGGCCTGCATGTCATCTCTCTGGCTGGCGCAGGCAGGGACTCCGGCGTCCCAGCCCGACGTCTTCGACCGCGTCAAGCATGGATATGCGGTTTCGG
>DATIEW010000396.1:0-3079 GCA_035455585.1 Vicinamibacterales bacterium
CTCTCCAACGTCGAGCAGTACCTGCAGCGCGAGGGGCGCTGGTATCAGTTCTGCGGCAACGTGACGGCGCTGCCGCTGGACAAGACCAGCACGTTCATCCGGTCCGTGCGGAACGGCATGTACGGACGCGGCGTAGGGCTCGATTCCGTGCTCGGAAACATTGCCACTGAAGTCAGGCAGTGCGCAGCACGATGACGGGCTGCTGAAAAGCAGGGACGGCCCCGCCCCGCCGAGGCACTCGGCCCCGCGGCGCCTCGGCCGGACGCGTCTGTTACCTCCCCAGTTCCATCCCCAACTCCCAAGCTGCGAATGTTGGGAATTGGGAATTGGGAGTTGGGAGTTGGAATTGGGCGTGGCTACCGCTGCTGCCGCCGCGCGAGCTTTTCGAGCACCTCGCCGAGCCGCTTGAGCTCCTCGCCGTAGAGCGACCAGTTGCCCTCGCGCTGCGCGCGGATGGCGCGATCGTAGTGGGCGCGCGCCTGGGCGGCGAGCGCCTGGAGGTCGGCGACCTCCTCGATCGGCGGACCGGGCTCGACGGCGGGCGACGTGGGCGCCGTTGGCGGCTGCGCCCGGCGCCCTTCTTCGGGGAAGATGCGCTGGAGCGACTGGTCGAGCGTGTCCTCCATCACGATCTGGTTCTGGTACGCGACGATGACGCGCTTGAGCTCGGGGATGCGGCCGTTGGCGGCGCGCAGGTAGAGCGGACGGATGTAGATGAGCGACCCCTCGATCGGAATGACGAGCAGCGTGCCCTGGATCACCTCGGAGCCCTGCTGGTTCCAGAGCGTGATCTGCGGCGAGATGACCTGGTCCTGGCTGATGCGCGCGGCGATCTGGCGCGGCCCGAAGATCACGGTCTGCTTCGGGAACTGGAACACGACGAGCCGGCCGTAGTTGTCGCCGTCGCTCCGCGCTACCATCCACGCGGCGAGGTTGTCCTTCTGCCGCGGCGTGAACGGCAGCATCTGGATGTACTCGGGGCCCTTCTCGCCCGGCAGCTTCATGATCGTGTAGTAGGGGTGCATCCGCTCGGACTGGCCGCCCACGTCGAACGCCGGAATCTCCCACTGGTCCTCGCGGTTGTAGAAGATGGCCGGGTTCGTCATGTGGAAGGTGGCGAACATGATGGTTTGCATCGAGAAGATGAGCTGCGGGTAGCGCAGGCGCGAGCGGAGATCGCCGGGCATCTCGTCGAGCGGCGTGAAGAGCACCGGGAACACGCGCCCGATGGTCGCCGCGACCGGGTCGTCCGTGTCGAGCAGATGAAATCTCGTCGTGCCGTGGTAGGCGTCGATGGTGACCTTGATGGAGTTGCGGATGTAGTTCACGCCGCCCATCGAGCTGGCGTACGGGTAGCGTCGGCTGGTCGTGTAGGCGTCCTGGATCCAGACGAGACGGCCGTCCGCGATCGCCAGGTACGGGTCGGGATCGAGCGACAGGAAGGGCGCGATCCTGCTCACGCGGTCGGCGATCCGCCGGTTGATCATGACGCGGCTCTCGCGCGTCAGGTTCGGCGAGAAGAACGTGTCGGTCGAGCGGAACCGGATCGCGAACATCAGGCGGCGGAGGAGCCCGGAGATGGCCACGCCGCCCTCGCCGTCGTAGCTGGTGAAGACGTTGTCCTCGCCGCGCGGATAGTCGAACTCCTCGGTGCCGGTGCGCACGAAGACGTGGTCGTTCGGCAGCTCGCCGTAGTAGATGGCCGGCTGCGCCACCTGCAGATCGACGTTCGACGCGGGCGGAAGGTCGCGGATGAAGAGCACCGGCAGACCTTCCGGCGTGACCTCGTTGACCGGGCCGAGCGTGAGGCCATAGCCGTGCGTGAACGTGAGCCGCTCGTTGATCCACGTGCGGCTCGGCAGGCTCGTCGAGTTCAGCTCGCGCGCCGAGAGCATGATCTGACGGTACTTGCCGTTGATCGTGTAGCGATCGTTGTCGACCGACACGAAATCGTAGTACGTGCGGATCTCCTGGATCTGCCCGAACGTATCCAGGAGCGGCTGGTCGTTCCAGAGCGGGACGTTCTCGATGGTGGCCGCGTTGCGCTCCAGGTCGTCGCGCGTCAGGCTCGCCTCGCCCGACAGCGGCCGCTCCTCGACACGGTCGAGCGCGAACGCGTCGCGCGTGGCCGTGATGTTGTTGATGATGTACGGCGTCTCCCGCACCTGCTCGTTGGGCGCGACGACGAAGCGCTGGATGATGGCCGCGTACGCGCTCCCGCCGAGCGCCACGACGACGTAGAGGCCGACGCCGGCGGCGATCGGCCAGAGACGCGCCGACCCGGACTGGTAAATCGCCAGCGCGGCGCTCGCCACCGCCGCGACCGCCAGCAGCGCGTACGCCGGCATCCGCGCGTTGACGTCAACATAGGTGGCCCCCGCCACGACGCCTGCCGCGGACGTCATCAGCTGCGGGATGCCCAGCCAGGCGCCGACGGCCAGCACGAGGAACACACCCGCGACGAGCAGCGACACGTGACGCCTGGCCGGACGGCTGGCCATGAATCCATGCACCGGGTCGAACGCCAGATTGCCCGCGACGACGTGCGCAGCGACGACCCCGGCGGTGGTCAGGAGGAGCGTGATGAACGCAAGGCCGTAGAGGTGCTCGTAGAGCGGGAGCGAGAACAGGTAGAAGCTGATGTCGCGCCCGAGGACGGGATCGACCCGGCCGAACGGCACGGCGTTGAAATAGTAGAGCCACGTCTCCCAGCGCGACCCGGAGTAGAGGCCGATCATCCCCGCCGCCAGCAGCGCGACGAGGTAGACGACGGAGCGGATCCGCGAGGTGTCGACCGAGATGGTGCGCGGGCCCTCGGGCGTCATGAGCGTGAAGTCGCGCCGGCGCAGCGTGCGGAGCGCAAGACGCATGTTGAGGAAGAGCACCGCGAGCACGGCCGCGCCGGTGAGGAGGCCGATGGTGGCGCGCGCCGAGAGCGATCGCACGAAGACCTGCTCGTAGCCCACCTCGCGGAACCACAGCCAGTCGGTGTAGAACTCGGCGAAGGCCGGCAGCCCCGTGACGAGCAGGAGCAGGAGCACGAGGATGGGGAGGCGGCGGAAGGCCATTCGTGGATATT
>DATIEW010000397.1:0-2379 GCA_035455585.1 Vicinamibacterales bacterium
CGTCGAGCAGCGCCGCCGCGTCGGCCACGGTGCGGGCGATCGGTCCGTTCGTCGCGTTCCAGCTCTGTGGACCGGGAGCCGAGGACACCCGGCCGCGGGATGGCTTGATGCCGAACACGCCGTTCCATCCCGACGGGATCCGGATGGAGCCGCCACCGTCGGAACCCTGCGCGACGGCACCCAATCCGGCGGCAACCGCGGCGCCGGCACCGCCCGACGAACCGCCGCACGTGCGCGAGACATCCCACGGGTTGCGGCCGGACGGGTAGGCCGGTGACTGGGTCACGGCCCGCGAGCCGAACTCGGGCGTGTTGGTCTTGCCGAGGATGATGAAGCCGGCCCGCCGGATGCGCGCCACCACTTCGTCGTCCTCATCAGGCACGCGGTCGCGCCACGCCGCGGTGGCGTGCGTCGTGCGGATGCCGGCCGTGTCGTTGAGGTCCTTGATCGAGATCGGAACACCGAGGAACGGTGGGAGGTCAGCGTTGTCGCGCGAGGCCGCGAACTCCTTCTCCGCAGCGCGCGCGGCGGCGCGTGCGTGATCGGTCGCGACGGTGAGGAACGCGTCGAGCTGCGGGTTCAGCTGCTCGATCCGCTCGAGATAGAGCTCGACCAGCTCGCTGGGCGACACCTCGCGCCGACGCACGAGGTCGCGCTGCTCGAGCGCGGACGTGAACGCGAGCTCGTTGTCCATCAGGTGAACGGAGGTTAACCTCGGCCCGCCATGGCCGTCACCGCCGAAGCGCTCGTGAAGGAGCGCGTCGACCAGCTGCTGACCGAGCATCCGCCGGGTCGTTCGTCGGAGCAGGAGTTCTGGGGCGCGCAGTTCGACCTCGGGCTGGCATGGATCCACTTCCCCGAAGGCAAGGGCGGGCTCGGTCTCGATCCTGGCTTCCAGGACCTCGTCGACCAGCGCCTCATCGACGAGGGCGCGCCGATGAACCTGCTCAACAACATGATGGGCGTCGGGATGGCGGGGCCGACGCTCGTGGCGTTCGGGACCGAGGAGCAGCAGGCGCGGCTCTTGCGTCCGGCGTTCACGTGCGAAGAGATCTGGTGCCAGATGTTCAGCGAACCCGGCGCCGGATCCGACGTGGCCGCGCTGGCGACGCGCGCGGAGCGCGACGGCGACGAGTGGATCGTGAACGGTCAGAAGGTGTGGACGAGCATGGCGCACGTGTCGCGATGGGGGTTGCTCCTCCTGCGTACCGATCCCGACGTGCCCAAGCACCAAGGCCTCTCGTACTTCTACATCGACATGCACCAGCCCGGCGTCGAGGTGCGGCCCTTGCGCCAGATGACCGGTGAGGCCGAGTTCAACGAGATCTTCTTCACGGACGCGCGCATCCCCGACTCGCAGCGCATCGGCGAGGTCGGGGAGGGCTGGAAGGTCGCCATCGCCACGCTCATGAACGAGCGGGTGATGCTCGGTCGCGTCGGCAAGCTCACCGGTCAGGAAGGTGGGGTCGTGCGGCATGCCGTCCGGCTGTGGCAGGAACTGCCGGCTGACGAGCGCGATGCCGTGCGCCGCGACGAGCTGGCCCGCCTCTGGATCGAGAGCGAGATCGTGCGGCTCACGATGCTGCGCGCCGAGCAAGCGCGAGCAGGCGGCACGCCAGGGCCAGAGGGATCACTCGGTCGGCTGATGGTGAGCGAGCACCAGCAACGAGTCTTCACGTTCGTGGTGGACCTGCTTGGCGCCGAGGGGATGCTCATCTCGGACTACGAGATGCGCCGGCCTGACATCATCGGCGAGGTGGCACTCGGTGCTGACGACAAGGTCGATCTCCAGAAGGCGTTCCTGAGCACGCGGGGTTCGACCATCGGCGGCGGGACGACGGAGATCTCGCGCAACATCCTCGGTGAGCGTGTGCTCGGCCTCCCCAAGGAACCAGTCGACGATCGCCACCAGCCGTGGAGCCAGGTGCCGCGGTCGTGACTGCGCTCGGCTCGGAGGATCTCCTTGTTCAGGTCGACGGCGGCGTGGCCACGATCACGCTCGACCGCCCAGACAAGAAGAACGCGATGACGCCGGCCATGGACCGCCTCATGCGCGAGGCGATCCGCGCCCTCGATGCCGACGAAGCGGTGCGCGCCATCGTCATCACCGGTGCCGGCGACTCCTTCTGCTCGGGGCTCGACATCTCGTCGGGTGGCGCGGCGTTCGGCGAGGACGCGATGGCTGCCCACGACGCCGAGGTCGGCTTCACCAGCGACACGATCGCCGAGGCGTGGGGGATCTGGAAGCTCGGCACGCCGACGATCTGCGCGATCAACGGCCACGCCATCGGCGCCGGCATGAGCTTCACCCTGCTGTTCGACATCCGCTACGCCGCCGAGGACGCCAAGCTCTCGTTCGTCTTCCCGAGGCGCGGTCTC
>DATIEW010000398.1:0-2173 GCA_035455585.1 Vicinamibacterales bacterium
GGGCGGCGTCTTTGAGGATCACGAGCTCGGAGCCGCCAATGCCCTGGTGAATCGTGCGGGCCATCTCGACCGTGGTGGCGGGATCATCCGCACCGACGACCACCATGGTCGGGATCGAGATCTCGCGCAGGCGATGGGTCAAGTTGAGCTTGGCGATCGCCTGACAGCAGGCGACGTAGCCGGCGACCGGGGTGCTGCGCACCATGGCCCGGACGGCGTCGGCAATCTCGGGCCGGTTCTTCACGGTGTCCGGAGTGAGGAAGCGCGCCACCGTGCTCTCGACCAGGGGCTCCATGCTCGCCCCGGCGTTGACGGCGTCGATACGCTGCTGCCACAATGCGGGATCGCCGAGCGGGTCCTTGCTGGTGGTGTCGCAGAGGACGAGGGTGCGCAGCACGCTCGGCTTCCGCAAGGCCATGGTCATGCCGGTCATGCCGCCCATCGACAACCCGACGAAGTGCGTCCGCGTGATCCGCAAGGCGTCGAGCAGGGCCAGCACGTCGTCGGCCAGCAGCTCGAAGCTGTACGGCCCCGGCGCCACGTCGGTCTCGCCGTGCCCGCGCTTGTCGTAGCGCAGCACCCGATACTGCTTCGTGAACGCGTCCATCTGCGCGTCCCACATCCGGTGCGTCGTCGCCAGGGAGTTGCTCAGCGTGATCCAGGGCGCGCCGTCGGGTCCGTCGATACGGTAGTTGATGTGGACGTCGTTGACCCTGAGCTTCATCGCGTTTCCCCCCGCACGTGGTTACTGGATCGGCGAGAACGAGGTCGGCTTCCAGATCTTGTTGACGACGCGCTCGAGCAGCGGCCCGTTGGCCTCCGAGGCCTTCCGCGCGGCCTGCCACTCGGGGTCGGCCATGAACGCTGCCCAGGCCCTGGTCCGGTGGGCGAGGTCGTCGAACGCGCAGATGTAGACGAGCTCGTTGCTCTCGCCGATGATCGTCTCCCAGAAGCCGACCACCTTGATGCCGTGCTTGGCGAAGAGCGTCATCGTCACGTCGGCGAAGCGCTTCTGGATGTCGGGCATGCGGCCGGGCAGGGCGTAGTAGGCGCGGTATTCGTAGATCATGACGGGATGATATACCATCGGAGGCCCGCGGCGTCGCGCGACGTCGCGCGCGAGGGGAGGGCGCGATGGCGGGCAAGTACTTCGAGGAGCTGCAGGTCGGCCAGACGTTCCGTCACGAGATCGGCCGCACGATCACCGAGGCCGACAACGTCTTCTTCTCCACGCTCACGATGAATCCCCAGCCCCTGCACATCGACTTTCACGCGGCGAGCCAGGCGGAGTTCGGCAAGCCACTGGTCAATAGCCTGCTCACGCTGGGCGTCGCGGTGGGGGTGTCCGTCGGCGAGACGACGCTCGGCACCACCGTCGGCAACCTCGGCTTCGATCGCGTCGAGTTCCCCAAGCCCGTCTTTCACGGCGACACGATCTACGCGGAGACGGAGGTGGTCGACAAGCGCGAGTCGAAGTCACGCCCGCAGTGGGGGATCGTGACCTTCGAGCACCGTGCCCGCAATCAGCACGGCGACCTCGTCATGCGCGCGCGCCGCAACGCGATGATGCGCAAGAAGCCGGCGTAGCCCGTGGCCCTCGCCAGGCGCCGGCGCTCGCTGCACTTCGTCCCCGGCGGCAACGAGCGGATGATCGCCCGGGCCCTGACGCTGCCCGCCGACGGCCTCATCCTCGACCTCGAGGACGCGGTGGCGCCGGACCTCAAGGTGGCCACGCGTCCCATCGTGACCCGCTGGCTCACCGAGCTCGACTTCGGCGGCCGCGAGCGGTGGGTGCGCATGAACCCGATTGCCACCGGGCTCGGCGTGCCCGACCTCGAGGCCACGATCGCCGGCCGACCGGAGGGCTACGTCGTGCCCAAGCCGCGCCACGCCGGCGACGTGCGCGAGATCGGCCAGGTCCTCGACCGCCTCGAGCACCGCCACGGCCTGCCCCACGGCTCCACCCGCCTCGTGCTCATCGCCACCGAGACGCCCGAGGGACTGCTGAACATCCGCGAGGTGGCGGCGGCCAGCCCGCGGGTCGTCGCCCTGTCGTGGGGCATCGAAGACCTGTCGGCGGCGATGGGGCTGCCGCGCGTGCGCGACGCCGAGGGTCGCTACCTCGACATCCCGCGCTACGCGCGCACCATGTGCTCGATCGTCGCCTCCGCGG
>DATIEW010000399.1:0-5756 GCA_035455585.1 Vicinamibacterales bacterium
AACCGGTCTGGCCTACATTCCGCAGCCGTTTTCGAACCACAACGGCGGATGCCTGGCGTTCGGTCCCGACGGGTACCTCTACGTGGGCATGGGCGACGGGGGAAGCGGAAACGACCCGGACAACTACGCGCAGCGGACCGACCAACTGCTCGGCAAGATGCTCCGCATCGACGTGAACGTGGCCGATACGCACCCCCAGGGCTTCGTCGTGCCGGCGGGCAATGCCGGCCTGCCGCGACCGGAGATCTGGAGCCTCGGGCTTCGAAATCCCTGGAGGTTCAGCTTCGACAGCCCGGCTCTGGGCGGCACGGGCGCGATGCTGGTCGCCGACGTCGGCCAGAACGCGTGGGAGGAGATCAACCACGAGCCGGCCGGCCGCAGCGGCCGCAATTACGGCTGGCGGAACCGCGAAGGCGCGCACGGCAACGTGCAGTCGGTTCCTCCGTCGGTGGTTCCACTCGTGGATCCGATCTTCGAGTATTCACATGCGGTCGGCAGCTCCGTCACGGGGGGCTTCGTGTACAGGGGGGCCGCTCTTCCAACGATGCGCGGACGGTATTTCTTCGCGGACTTCGTCGCGCGCCGGGTCTGGTCGATTGCGCTGACGGTCGATGCCGCGGGAGAAGCGACCGCGCGGGACCTCATCGAGCATACCCAGGAGCTCGGCGGCTCGGCGGTGCTCGGCAACGTCAGCAGCTTCGGGCTCGACGCCGCCGGCGAGCTCTACATCGTCAACTACTCGGCCGGCAGGGTCCTGAAGCTGGCGAAGGTGCCGTCAACGCCGGCGAACCTCCGCATCATCCGCTGAGAGAGAACGAACCGGGCGGAGATCATCCCGTGGCCTCCGCCCCCTCCGTTGCCTCCAAGTACCGCGCCCGCGCGCCTTCCAGCTCGTCCAGGATCTGGGCGGCCAGCTCGAGCGGCGCAACGACGCGCGCGAGCCGCCCGAACCCCAGGATCCAGCTTCTGAGCGCCCAGTCGTTCGAGACCTGCAGCACGAGGACCAGACCGCCATCGGGCTGTTCGAGAACGTCCTGCGACGGGTGCCAGAGGCGCTCCTTTACGTACTTTGCAATCCTCCGATCGAAGGCCACCTCGATCCGTTCGGGGGGAGTGCCCTGACTGACCCCGAGCGAATGCGCGAAGGCTTCGTCCTCCAGCTCGACCGCCTCGAAGCGCTCCTCGGTCACCGACAGATCGAGCACGCGGTCCACGAAGAACGTCCGCTGCTGTCTGTACTCCGGGACGAATGCGACGACGTACAGGCCGCCATGCGCCAAGACGATCCGGTACGGCTCGATGAGATACTCCTTCTCGCGGTCGCTGGATAACGAGTGGTATCGCATCGAGACGCGGCGGTGATGCAGGATCCCATCGAGGAGCCGCGCCACGCGCGCGCTTCCCTCCGCGACCTGCCTGACGTCACCCGCAAGGTTGCCGGCCGTGATGGCGCTCCTGGCGCCGGGATCCGGTTTGGCCTGAATGGCCAGAGGGAACCTATCGAGAAGCTGTCGCATCCCCGGCGTGAGCGCGGACGCGAGCTTTTCGAACGCACGACGGACGTCCTGTTGGAACGGCGCCGACGCGAGACATTCGACCAGGGTGCGGCTGAAATAGAGCGCGCTCAGTTCGGACAGGGTGAAGCCTGTGTCGTCGAGCCGCCGGAACGGGCGCTGCTCGAGCATCCAGTACCGCTTCCCGTCGTGAACATCGTCGAAGAGCGGAAAGCCGGCAGACTGCAGCGCTTCCAGATCGCGCCTGATGGTCCGCGTCGAGACACCCGTCCGGTCGGCGAGATCGGCAATGGTCAGGCGCCGCGCCGACTCGAGGTCCCGCATGATCGACCACTGGCGGATGATCTCGGCGTTGCGAGGCATGGGACAGGAGCTAGGAGCTAGGAGCTAGGAGCTGGTGCCGGAGCAACTATAGCAAGCCCCCCGGCACCCCGGAAATTGTCTGTCCCAGCCGTGTGACCTCCCCTGTCACACCGCAGTCGTAGACTCGGTTCATGGCAGCCGACGAGAGATTGCTGGTCGAGGGTTCCCTGGCGTTGAAGCTGGATTCAGGGAGGTGCATGAGGGCTGACGTGCCGTGCATGGCTCCTGATGGCCTGCCAGGCGCCGGGCCCGGCACGGTGTGGAGAGGGTTCGACAAGTATCGGATCCTCGTGCACCGCCGCCGGCAGGCGCAGATGAAGGCGCGCAAGGCGCTGGACGGGAACGGGTGAGTGCGGAGTCTCGCAATGCGTAGCAACGAATCGGACCATGCCTGCGTGCGTCACGCGATCTGCTTTCAGTGCTTCCGTGCCGGCGTCGAGCGGACGCGCGCACGCCGTCAGGCGTGGGCCCAGCGCTCCCTGCCGTTCGAAGCGGCGCCCGGGCTGACGGCGAGGGAAATAGCGCACCGCAGGCGGATGCTCGAGCATCTCGCCCGCCGTGGTTGAGTTGGCCCTCCTCGCGCGGCCCCTCCCGTCGTTCCCGTGGAACGGGATGCTTGACCGAACGTCGCCGTTGATATAGTGTGGGGCCACATATGGCGCCGCACAACGATCTGAAGCGGGGCAGCGCAGAGCTGATGATCCTGGCCGTCCTCGAGGAACGGGATCGCCATGGCTACGACATCGCGAAGCTCATAGACGATCGGTCCGACGGCGTCCTGCGGTTCCACGTGGCATCGCTCTATCCCATGCTGTACCGCATGGAGCGCCGCGGCTGGATCGCCGGCCGCTGGGTCGAGAAGGCGGGCGTGCGGCGCCGGCGCTTCTATCGGTTGACCCCGGCAGGCCGGACGGTGCTCGCGGATCAACGCGCGAACTGGCACGAGCTGCTGACGGCGCTCCACCGCGTGGCAGGGCTGGATCCGGTGGGCTAGCGATGGACTTCCGGCGCTACATCAGGGACAGGCTGCCGCCGATGGCCATCGCGCGCGAGCCGGAGATCGTCGACGAGCTGGCCCAGCACCTCGGCGATCTGTATGCCGAGGCGCGAGCCGCCGGTTTCGATCACGAGGCGGCGTTCTCACGAGCGATCGCCGCGCTCCCCGAATCCCCGCAACACCTCGTCGATGAAATCCAGACCGCCAGCCGTTCGCTCCCGGGGCTGATCGCGGACCGCTGGCGTACGGCTCCCGACGAGCCCGTTGCCGGTTCCGGAGGACGATTCGCCATGTTCACGGACCTGACCCGCGACATCCGGTATGCCGCACGAATGATGATGCGAACGCCCGGCTTCACACTGGTGGTGGCGCTGACGATGGCGCTCGGCATCGGCGCGACGTCGGTCATCTTCACGGCAGTCGACGCGCTCCTGCTGCGCAGCGCGCCGGTCGCCGATCCGGATCGGGTGGTGAGCGTATACACCTCCAGCTCGGACGGGCGCAACGCCTTCTCGTCGTCTTCGTATCCGGACTATCTGGATCTCAGGGACAGCGCCGCGCTGGCGGGTCTGGCCGCGTTCGCCGGTGTCTCGCTCTCGTTCGATGCCGGCGGCGAGACGCAGGCGATCACAGGTGAGATGGTCAGCGGGAACTACTTCGAGGTGCTGGGCGTCGTTCCGGTGCTCGGACGGAGGTTCGTTCCAGAAGAGGACCAGGCCGACAAGCCGGTCCGGGTCGCCGTCATTGCCCACGATTTCTGGATGAGGCAGTTCGGCGGCGATTCTTCGATCGTCGGAGGCAGCGTCAAGCTCAACGGCGAGATTTACACCGTCATCGGCATCACGCCGCGGCGCTTCACGAGCCCCGTGCTCGGCCGCGCGCCGGAGATCTGGGTTCCGTTCGCGCTCCAGCAGGAGGTGCGGCCGCCGTCGGCGGGGCTCCGCCGGGCGCTGGGTCACGCAAACCTGTTGAACGTCCGCGATGTCCGCTGGCTCAACATGATCGGCAGGCTGCGCGACCAGGCGTCGGTCCTGCAGGCGTCGCAGGCTGCGGACGTGGTGGGCCGGCGGCTGGTGGCGGCGTACCCGGAATCGAACGAAGGCCGCGGGTTTACCGTCGTGCCTCTTGGAGAGGGGCCCGGCGTGCGCGCGGTGGCCAGGCCGCTGTTGAACGTCCTGGGGGCGGCGGTCCTCCTGGTGCTGCTGATTGCCTGCGCCAACGTCGCCGGCCTTCTCGTGGCGCGCGCCGTCAGCCGCCGGCGGGAAGTGGCCGTCCGGGTGGCCGTAGGGGCTGGCAGCGCACGGCTGCTGCGGCAGTGGATGACGGAATCCATCCTGCTGTCGCTGCTCGGCGCCTGCGGCGGCCTCGTCCTGGCCTATTGGGGTGCGCCCGCGCTGCGCAGCCTCGGCATTCCCGACAGCATCGCCCTCGGCGTCAACATCAGGGTGCTGGCCGCGGCGTTTGGCCTGGCGATCGCCAGTGGTCTGCTGTTCGGCCTGGCGCCGGTGATTCAGACCTTCCGCACGAACACCCTGGCGGCGCTTCGCGACGAGGGCGGGGCGGTGGCGACCGGCGCGCGTGCCGCCCGCCTGCGGCGGGGCTTCGTTGTCGTGCAGGTCGCCCTGAGCCTCGTGCTGCTCGTGGGCGCCGGCCTCTTCCTCAGGACGCTGTACAACGCCTACGCCGTCGACCTCGGATATCGGACCGACGGCATCCTGCTGGCGGACATCAACCTCGACGTGCGTGGCTATTCGCAGGAAGCGGGGCAGGCGTTCTACCGGCAGGTGTTCGAACAGGTAGGCGCGGTTCCCGGCGTTTCGGCCATCGGGGCGGCGCGCGTGAGCGTGCTCAGCGGCGGCGCCAGGACCACCGCCGTCAGCACCGACGGTCGTCCGGTGGATCGCGGCGCGCGCAACGGCATGACCGTGCGGGCGAACGTCGTGTCCGACGGCTACCTGCGTGCAATGGGCGTTCCCCTGCTGCAGGGCCGGAACTTCCGGGAGACCGACCGCCCGTCCTCGCCGGCGGTCGCAATCGTCAGCCGTTCGCTGGCCGCCAGGCTGTGGCCCGGCGGCGACCCGCTCGGCAAGACGATGATGGTGATCGACAGCCCGCGGGAGGTTGTGGGAGTGGTCCCGGACGCCGTCTATGTGAGCGCGATAGAACGGAACGCGCCGCCCTTCTTCTACGTGCCGCTCTCGCAGAACTACGAATCCGGGGTCACGCTCCACATCCGCGCGGCCGGAGATCCGCTGGCGATCATCCCTCAGGTCCGGCAGGCTCTGCGTGAGATAGACCCGCAGGTGGTCCTGGCCCGCCCACGCACGCTCACCGATCAGTTCGGTGAGTCGGTCAACGACGCGCGGATGATGGCGGTGCTCGTTGGCACATTCGGCGCCATTGCGCTTCTGCTCTCAGCGGTAGGCCTGTACGGCGTGATGTCGCATCTTGCGGGACAGCGCACGGCGGAGATTGGAATCCGCCTCGCCCTCGGGGCGCGGCCACGATCGATCCTCGCGATGATCGTCAGGGAAGGCGCATGGCTGGCAGCGATCGGCGCCGCGCTCGGGCTGGCCGGGGCGTACGCCGGCGGCCGTCTCGTCGAGACCCAGCTGTTCGGGGTCGAGCCGACCGATCCGCTGACCTTCACGGCCGTCCTGCTGACCCTTCTGGCCGTGTCGCTTCTGGCCTGCGCCGTTCCGGCCGTACGCGCGATGCGGGTGGACCCTGTCGTCGCACTGCGGAACGGTTGAACGTCCTGAGTGGTGAGTTGTGAGTGTTGTGACGAACCGTCAACTCCCAACTCCCAACCCCCCAAGATCCCAAGGCTCCTGACTCCGGGCCTGGTTGCTGGAATCCGTTGAGTCTCACGAGCGCCGTGA
>DATIEW010000400.1:0-2202 GCA_035455585.1 Vicinamibacterales bacterium
CTCCCAGACCGCCGGACATGCTATCTCCGGCCCGCCGCGTCTGCACCGCGTGGCTCCGGCGCTCTTCGAGCGGCGCATCGTCCAGGAACGCGTACGGCCGCGCGTTCAGGATCTCGTGCGCGAAGACCGAGGGCTCCGGCAGGTCGCGCGCCACCAGCTCCAGGCCCCCACGATGGACCCGGTCGAGCACGCCGCGGAGGCCCTTCATGTCCATGGCCTCCTCGAGGCAGTCCCGCATGGTCTGGTTCACGAGGGGATGATCCGGGATCTGCCGGTCGCCAGGGATGTTCTCGAGGCAGGCGGCGGCATCCGGAAACACGGAGGACAGGAGGTCTTCTGCGAGCATCCGCTGGACCTGCGGCGCGAGCTTCCTGCCGCCGCGGCTGCGCGGCACCGCCAGCGAGAGCGTCGCGTTCCAGCGCCAGCGGGTCTGGAAAACCGGGGCATCGAGAAAAGCCTGCACGAGAACGTCCTGGACCGTCTCAGGATGCAGATACCGGAAGACATCCGCCAGCGGAAACGAGTGCTGAGGTCCCAGGGAAAGCAGGAGCGCATCGTCGGTCGCGGCCGCCTGCAGCTCGAAGTTGAACTGCCGGCAGAAGCGTTTGCGCAGCGCCAGACCCCATGCCTTGTTGACGCGGCTCCCGAACGGCGCATGGAGCACGAGCTGCATGCCGCCGGACTCGTCGAAGAAGCGCTCGAGGACGAGCGTCCGCTGTGTGGGAATCACTCCCAGCGCCCGCCAGCCCTCTGCGAGGTACGCGACGGCCTGTTCGGCCGCGTCGCGAGTGAAGCCGGTTTCCGAGATCAGCCAGTCGACCGCCGGACCGAAGTCCGCTGCAGGCGCGGCCGCCGGGCTGCCCAGGGCCTCCACACCAGGCTCTCGCGCTGCAGCAGCGGCCGACCCGAGCACGGCGTTCACGTCCGCGCGCAGGTCGCTGACCGCCTGCGACAGCTCGTCGCTGCGCGCCGGCGCTTCGCCGAGCCAGAACGGGATGTTGGGCGGGACGCCCTTCGCGTCCGCCACGCGCACGGTGCCGGTCGTGACCTGCAGCACGCGCCAGGACGCGTTGCCGAGCTGAAAGACGTCGCCCGCCATCGACTCGATGGCGAAGTCCTCGTTGAGCGTCCCGATGAAGGTGTTCCCGGGATCGAGAATGACGCGGTAGTCGGCGACCTCGGGAATGGCGCCGCCCGACGTGAGCGCCAGGAGGCGGGACCCTCTGCGCCCGCTGAGCCGGCGGTTCACCTCGTCGCGATGGACCAGCGCGGCCCGCCGGCCCCGCCGCGTCGAGAACCCGTCGGCCGTCATTGCCACGACCGCGTCGAAGTCCCGCCGTTCCAGCTCGCGATACGGCCAAGCGCGCCTGACGAGCGCAAACAGGTCGTCCTCGTCGAAGTCCTGGCAGGCCGCTTCGGCGACGATCTGCTGCGCCAGGACGTCGAGCGGCGCGTCGTGCACGACGACCGCGTCCAGCTCGCCGCGCCGGATCGATCGCAGCAGCGCCGCGCATTCGATCAGGTCGTCGCGCGACGCCGGGAAGATCCGCCCCTTCGGCATGCCGCGCAGCGTGTGGCCCGAGCGCCCGAATCGCTGCAGCAGCGTCGCGATCCTGTGCGGGGATCCGATCTGACAGACCAGGTCGATGTGCCCGATGTCGATGCCCAGCTCCAGCGATGCCGTGGCAACCAGCGCGCGCAGGCTCCCGTCCTTCAGGCGACGCTCGGCGTCGAGCCGCGTTTCCTTCGAGAGGCTTCCGTGGTGGGCGGTCACCGCCTCCTCGCCGAGCCGATCGCTCAGGTGCCGTGCGATACGCTCCGCCATCCGCCGCGTGTTGACGAACACGATCGTCGTCTTGTGCGACCGGATGAGGGCCGCCAGGCGCTCGTGGTATTCCTCCCATACCTCCTGTGCCATCACGGCGTCGAGCGGCGACCCGGGAATCTCCACGCCGAGATCCATCTGTCGCCTGTGCCCTTCGTCCACGATCGAGCAGTCGCCGCCCGCGGCGCCGACCAGATACCCGGCCACCTCCTGCAGCGGCTTCTGCGTGGCCGACAGACCGATCCGCTGGAACGGACGTCCGGCGATCTGACGCAGCCGTTCGAGCGACAGCGCGAGGTGCGCGCCGCGCTTCGTGCCGGCGACAGCGTGGATCTCGTCGACGATCACGGTCTCGACGTCGCGGAACACCTCGCGCG
>DATIEW010000401.1:0-9138 GCA_035455585.1 Vicinamibacterales bacterium
AACATATGCTGCGTCGCGTTGCCGTGGTGCACGTCGATGTCGACGATGGCGATCCGCCGCAGTCCCCGCTGCCGCATCGCGGCGGCGGCGACCGCGACGTTGTTGTACAGGCAGAATCCCATCGCCCGGTCGCGCTCGGCGTGATGGCCCGGCGGGCGGACGAGCGCGAACGCCGGCTCCCGGTGCTCGACGGCGTGCGCGGCCGCCTCGATCGCCGCCCCTGCGGCCAGGCGCGCCACCCTGGCGGATTCGGCCGACGTGAACGTGTCGGCATCGAGCATGACCGCCTGCCCGGCCGTCGCCTCGATGCGCTCGACATACGCCTCGTCGTGGACCCGTTGCAGCTCCTCCCGGCTGGCCGCTCGAGGCGCCATCGTCGTCCCTCCCTTCTCGAGCCAGCGCGCCGCCACCGCATCGAACACGTGCGCGCGTTCGACGCGCTCCGGGTGGCCCGGCGGCGTGACGTGCTCCTCGAAAGCCGTGGAGGTGACCAGGATCATCGGGAAGGCCGCGCAGTACCCGGCGGGATGGTCGAGGAGCCCGCGGCCGTGTCGTCCGGCACCGTTGTGTTCGAACGCAGCATGTCGAGCGTCTTGCGCTCCAGATCGCGGAGGGTGTCCTCCAGCTGGCGGCGTTTGCTCTCGACCTCGCCCGGAGCCGTGCTCACGACTCTGATCGGATCGCCGATCGCCAGAGCCAGCCGTGTGAAGGGCTTCGGCACCTGCGTCCTGTCCCAGCTCCGGAGCGACCAGTGGCGTGCCGCTTCGAGGTGGAACGGCAGCAGGGGGCTGCCCGTGGCGCCCGCGAGCCAGACCGCGCCGGGCTGAGCCACGCGCGACGGCCCCCGCGGACCGTCCAGCGTGAACGCCACGGGTCGGCCTGCGGCCAGCTCGCGCCGCATCTGGACCAGTGCCCGGGCACCGCCTCGGGACGACGAGCCCCGCGCGGACCCATACCCGAATCGTCGAATGATCCGGGCGATCCACTCGCCGTCGAAATTCTGGCTCGTGATGACGACGATGTCCCGGTCCCGGAAGTAACCCAGGCCGCCGAGGATGCGGCCATGCCAGAACGCGAGGATGGGCGGCGGGGCGACTGTGAGGATCTCGCTGCAGCCCGCAGGCCCGGATACCTGCCACGTGAGGGTACGGCAGAGCAGACCGATGAGCGGCGACGCCACCGCTGCGATGATGGCAGCCTGCAGGCGCTGCGCGCGTGAAAGCCTGACGTCGCTCATTCGGCAGTCATGACCGGCCGCTTTCGCGTTAGTAGTTTAACTAACGTGGGGCTCCGCCCCACACCTCCGCCTTCGCGCGAAGCGCTGCGGCGGGCCGCCCTCGTTCACATTCCTTCGTAATGCGGCCCGCCGCCCCCTTCCGGAGGCACCCAGTCGATGAGCTGATACGGATCCATGATGTCGCACGTCTTGCAGTGCACGCAGTTCGAGGGGTTGACCTGCAAGCGTCTGGTTCCGTCATCCGCCTCGACCATCTCGTACACGTTCGCCGGGCAGAAGCGCGTGCATGGGTTGCCGTATTCCTCGCGGCACCGGGTCCGGCAGATATCGGTGTCGTGAACGATAAGGTGCGATGGCTGGTCTTCGGCGTGCCGCGTTCCGGAATAGTGGACGTTCGTGAGCCGATCGAACGTGAGCTGTCGATCGATCTTCGCGGGGTTGACCGTGGCGTCGGGGTCCGGCCGGCCGTCGCGGTAGTACGTGGCGATCCCGGTCATCCGCTCGAACCCCGGGTGCGACGGCATCGGGTCCTTGAGCCACCACCCGCCCGTCACGAGGGCCAGCCCCGAGTATGCCACGCCCGCGAGGAGTCCATGGCCGAAGCTCTGATGGACGTTACGCACCGGATACAGCTCGCGGCGAACCTCGCTCGCGTTGATGAGCTCCTGATACCTGCTCAGCCTGCCGGCCGACCAGTCGCCTGCCCGCACGGCCTCGAACGCCGCTTCCGCGGCCAGCATCCCGGTCCGCATCGCGAGATGCACGCCCTTGAGGCGCATCGAATTCAGGAACCCGCCGGCGTCGCCGGCGATCAGCACCCCATCGGCGTACACTCGAGGGATGGTGTGCCAGCCTCCCTCGGGCAGCGCTTTCGCTCCGTAGCGCACCATCTGCCCGCCGTCGAGGAGCGACGCCACGAGGGGATGGCGCTTGAAGTGCTGAAAGCGGACGTGCGGGTCGAACATGGGATCGCGGTAGTCCAGCCCCGTCACGAAACCGACAGACAGAAGGCCGTCGGGCATCGCGTAGATGAACCCGCCGCCGAATTCCTCCATCTTCAGCGGGTAGCCCATCGTGTGCACGACCGATCCCGCCGCGAGCCGGTCCCTGGGCACTTCCCACAGCTCCTTGATGCCGATGGCGTAGAGCTGAGGGCTGCGTCCCTCGTCGAGCGCGAGCCGCCGAACGAGCGCTTTCGTCAGGTTTCCGCGGACGCCGTCTGCCAGAATCGTCACCTTGGCGCGCACGTCGACGCCGGGCTCGAACGATGGCTTGCGCTCGCCCTGCTTGCCGATCCCCCGATCGCCGGTGCGAACGCCGACGATCCGCGCGTCCTCGTAGAGCAGTTCGGCCGCGGCAAAGCCGGTGAACACGTCGACGCCCTCCGCCTCGACGAGCCCTCCCAGCCACTTCACGAACCGGCTGAGCGAGATGACGTAGTTCCCGTGGTTTGCGAGAGGCGGAGGAGTGAGCGGAAACCGCCACTTGCCCCTGCGGGTCAGGAAGTACACATCATCGCGATGGACTTCGGACGAGAGCGGCGCGCCCCTGTCCTTGAAGTCGGGGACGAGCTGGCGGAGCGCGGACGGATCGAGCACGGCGCCCGACAGCATGTGCGCGCCGGTCTCGCGCGCCTTCTCGAGCACCGCGACCGCCAGGCTCTCGCCGCCCTGCGCCTTCTGAAGCTGGGCCAGGCGCAAGGCCGCGGACATCCCAGCCGGGCCGCCTCCTACGATCAGAATGTCGACGTCGAGCGTCTCACGTTCCAAGCGAGCACCCGGTGGCCCGAGCGGGCCGGCTCGGGCGTCTAGGAAACAAGGTCCGCGGCCGGACCGCGACCGATTTGCCGAGGCCGCCCCCGCGCATGGCGCGGCTGCAAGCCGCTGGCAACGGGATGGCTACTTCTGCAGCTCGGCGATCATGGCCGGGACGACCTCGAAGAGGTCGCCCGCGATGCCGTAGTCGGCGATCTCGAAGATCGGCGCCTCGGCGTCCTTGTTGATGGCGACGACCGTGCGCGACCCCTTCATCCCGACCAGATGCTGAATCGCGCCGGAGATCCCCAGCGCGACGTACAGCCTGGGCGCGACCGTCTGCCCGGAGCTTCCGATCTGCCGATCCATGGGGAGCCACCCGGCGTCGCAGATAGGGCGCGATGCCGCGATCTCGGCGCCGATCGCCTGGGCGAGTTGCTCCACCAGCTTCAGATGCTCCTGTCCTTTGATCCCGCGGCCGACGGCAACGATGCGCTCGGCCTGTGACAGATCGACCGCCTGTTTGGCCTCCTTGAACGGAGCCTCGGGCTTCTGCCGGACTGCCGAGGCATCCACCGGGATCTCGATCCTGCGGATTGAAGCGGGTGACGGCCCACGGACCGCGGCGTCAGCCCGGAAGGCACCGATCTGACACGTGACGAAGTGCGGTGGAGCCCCCGCAGGCGCGACATCGGCGGTCATCTTGCCCTGGAAAACCGGCCGGGAATAGACGATGCCGTCGCCCTCCCGTCTGAGGGCGGTGACGTCGGTCACGAGGGCGCGGCCGAGGCGCGCGGCCAGCGCTGGCGCGAAGTCCCGCGTCTGATAGGTGTGCGGCAGGAACACGAGGGATGGCTGCACGCGTTCGACGAGCCCCGCCAGCGCGGCGACGTACCCATCCGCCGTGTACTCGGCGATCGCCGGACTGTCGATCACGACGATCTCTGCGGTGTCCGCCGCCGACACGTCCGCCGCCGCCGCGTCCGCGCCGGCGCCCGCCACCGCAACAGTCACCGGCCCGCCGGCCTGCTGCGCCGCGGCGATCGCCTCCCACGTGGCGCGATTCAGCTTTCCCTCACGCTGCTCCGCAATCACCAGTCTCATCGTCCGCATTCCCCGCTCGTGACGTCCCGCCTTCTTCCTTCTTCCTTTATATCGCCCTGGCCTCGTCCCGCAGCCGCGCCACGAGCTCCCTGGCGGCCTCGGCCGGCGACCCGTCGATCATCTGCGTCTTCTTCCCCTTCTCCGGGAAATAGACCTTGAGGATGTGCTGCGCGGCGTCGGAGACCTCGGTCGCCGCAACCTTCCGGATCTCCTTTTTCTTTGCGGCCATGATCCCCTTGAGCGTGGCATAGCGCAGCTGATTGATGCCGCTCTGTATGGTCAACAGCGCGGGCAGGGGGAGCGACATCCACTGGAACCAGCCGCCTTCCAGCTCCCGCTTGACGCGCAGCGCGCTCCCGGCGACCTGAACTTCCATGATGATCGTCGCGTGCGGCATGCCGAGCCTCTCGGCGAGCACGACGCCGACCTGACCGAAGCCCTGATCATCGGACTGCAGGCCGGTCAGCACCAGATCGATGGCCTCGCCGCGGATGGCCTCCGCGAGCGCGCCGGCCACCGTGAAGGCGTCGGCGGTGGCGAGCCCGTCCGACTCGACGTGGATCGCACGGTCGGCGCCGCGGGCGAGCGCTTCCCGGATGACCTGCGTCGTCCGGGCGGGGCCCGCCGAGCAGACGATCACCTCGCCGCCGTGCTTCTCTTTGAGGCGCAGGGCCTCTTCGAGGGCGTAGGCGTCCGGCTCGTTCAGCTCGAAGCTGGCGTCGCCGTCGCGGATCCAGGTCCCGCTCTCGTTGACCCGGAGCTGCCATTCGCGTGTGACGACCTGTTTGATGCAGACAGCGATTTTCATGGTGCGTGATTCGCGCCGCGGCCTCAGGACTCGAACCGCTTGAACAGCAGCGCGCCGTTGGTTCCGCCGAACCCGAACGAATTCGACAACGCGTACTCGACCTTCGCGGCGCGCATCTTGTTCGGCACGTAGTCGAGGTCGCAGTCGGGATCGGGGGTTTCGTAGTTGATCGTGGGGGGGATCGTCTGGTGTTTGACGGCCAGGACGGTGATTCCAGCTTCGAGGCCGCCTGCCGCGCCCAGCAGATGGCCCGTCATCGATTTCGTGGAGGAAATCGCGAGTTTTCGCGCATGCTCGCCGAACAGGCGCTTGACCGCGAGCGTCTCGAGCCTGTCGTTGTAGGGCGTCGAGGTGCCGTGGGCGTTGATGTAGTCCACCGCCGCCGGCCCGACGCCGGCGTTGCGGAGCGCCAGCTGCATCACACGCATTCCGCCGTCGCCATCCTCGGAAGGGGCCGTGATGTGAAAGGCGTCGCCCGACATGCCGTAGCCGACCAGTTCGGCGTAGATGGGCGCCCCACGCGCCCTGGCAAACTCCAGCTCCTCGAGGATCACGACCCCGGCCCCCTCGCCCATGATGAACCCGTCGCGGTCCTTGTCGAACGGACGGCTCGCGCGGGCGGGATCGTCGTTGCGGGTGGACAGGGCCCGCATGGCGGCAAAGCCTCCCACGCCCATCGGGGTGATGGCTGCCTCGGACCCGCCGGCGATCATCACGTCCGCATCGTTCCTGCGGATGATCTCGAAGGCGTCGCCGATGGCGTGCGCGGAGGCCGAACAGGCGGTGCAAGTCGCGGAGTTGGGACCCTTGGCGCTGAACCGGATGGAGACCTGCCCCGCGGCCAGGTTGATGATCGCAGCTGGAATGAAGAAGGGAGAAATCCGCCGGGGGCCGCCTTCGATCAGCGCGCGGTGCTCACGCTCGATCGTGCTGAACCCGCCGATGCCGGACGCGATGAACACGCCGACGCGCGTCGAGATATCCTCGGTCACCGACAGGCCCGCATCGTCCATCGCGAACTGCGACGCGGCGATGGCAAACTGGATGAAGACGTCCATTTTCTTGACGTCCTTCTTGTCGATGAACTGCAGCGGATCGAAGTCGCGGACCTCTCCGGCGATGCGCGCCGAGAACTGCGACGCGTCGAACCGGGTAATCGGTCCGATGCCGCTGCGTCCCGCGCAGAGCGCCTCCCAGTTCGCCTGGGTGCCTATGCCGAGCGGCGACACGAGGCCGACGCCCGTCACCACGACTCGCCTGCCCAAACCCCCTCCTGTCCCCTATTTCTTCTTGCCGTGCGACTCGATGTACTCGATGGCTTCCTTCACCCGCGTGATCTTCTCGGCGTCCTCGTCGGGAATCTCGATCCCGAACTCCTCTTCGAACGCCATGACGAGCTCGACGGTGTCCAGCGAGTCGGCCCCCAGGTCGTCGACGAACGAGGCATCCGGGGTGACCTCCTCTTCATCGACACCCAGTTGCTCCACGATGATGCTCTTGACCTTGTCAGCAACCGCCATTCAGCCCTCCATCGGCGGGATCACGCGCCCCGCACCGTCTGTCGCGGATCCCTGCGACCCGCCCCATCGCGGATCCCGCAGCCCGCACGATCCCGGAACCAGATCGCCGGTTCGATCTCCCGCCGCGACTCCGGCGATCCACGCTACAGATACATTCCCCCGTTGACCGCGAGTACCTGCCCTGTAATATACGCTGCCTCGTCCGACGCGAGAAAGCACACCGCCGCGGCAACGTCGTCCGGCGTGCCAAGCCGTCCGAGGGGAATCGCCGACGCCCAGTCCTCGCGGGCGCGCGCGGTGATGGCTTGCGTCATGTCGGTGTCGACCAAGCCGGGCGCGACGACATTGACCGTAATCCCGCGGGATGCCACCTCGAGCGCCAGCGATCTGGCGAATCCGATGAGGCCCGCCTTCGACGCCGCGTAGTTCGCCTGACCCGCATTCCCACGCTGACCCACCACGGAGCTGATGCAGATGATGCGCCCCGCCCGCTGGCGGATCATCGGCTTGAGCACCAGCTGCGTAATCGCGAACGCGGACGTCAGGTTCGTGGAAAGCACCGCATCCCAGTCCTCGCGCTTCATCCGGAGCATCAACTGGTCCCGTGCGATGCCGGCGTTGTTCACCAGGATATCGATCCGGCCATGCCGCTCCAGCACGCCGGCGATGCCGGACTCGATGGCGGCGGCGTCGGTCACATCCAGGGCCAGACTCTCGGCGCGCCCGCCGGCCCCGGCGATTGCCTCGACCACGGCCCCGGCGTGATCGTCGCGGGCCGCGGCCACGACCTGTGCTCCCTGACGCGCGAGCCGCATGGCAATCGCGCGTCCGATGCCGCGTGACGCGCCCGTCACCAACGCCACGCGACCAGACAGGTCCATCATAGTCAGACACGCCAGCGGCACGACATCGCACGTCCCGGCACCCACGTCACAGTTTCACCGCGACGGGAGGGCATCGAGCGCGGTCAGATCGTCAGGGCCTTCGATGCTGGCCACGGTCGCGCGGCGATCGATCTTGCGGATCAATCCCGCGAGCACCGCACCGGGTCCAAGCTCCAGAAACGTCGTGACCCCCTCCGACAGGAGACGCCGGACGACGTCCTCCCAGCGTACCGGCGACGACACCTGCCGGATCAGCGCGTCCACGGCGGAAGCGCCGTCGCGCGTGGGCACCGCGTCGACGTTGGCGACGACAGGCATCCGGGGATCGCGCACCTCCAGGGCGCGAAGGTCCACCGTCAGCCGTTCCTCGGCCGGGTTCATCAGCGCGCAGTGAAACGGCGCGCTGACCGCCAGGGGAATCACCCGTTTCGCGCCCATCGCCCTGGCGTGCTCACCCGCCCGGCTGACCGCCTCCGCGTGACCGGCGATGACTACCTGTCCAGGCGCGTTCAGATTGGCGGGCGACACGATGCGTTCCGGCAATTCGCTCGACGCCCGGCCGCACGCCTGCGCCACCTCGTCGGCCGTCAGGCCGAGGATCGCCGCCATCGCCCCGACGCCCACGGGCACCGCCTCCTGCATGTAACGCCCGCGGCGCCGGACGGTCCTCAGCGCGTCCGCGAAGGATATCGTACCGGCCGCGACGTGCGCGGAGTACTCGCCGAGGCTGTGTCCCGCGGCGAACGCAGCGCGAATCCCGCGCGACTCGACGAGCCGGCATGCCGCCACGCTGACGGCAAGGATGGCCGGCTGGGCGTTCTCCGTGAGCACGAGCCGCTCCTCGGGGCCTTCGAAGCACAGCGCGCTCAGCTTTTCGCCGAGCGCCCGATCGGCCTCCTCGAACGCCTCGCGACATACGGGAAACTGCGCCGCCAGTTGGCTCCCCATGCCGACCTTCTGCGCGCCCTGCCCGGGAAACACGAAAGCTATCATGCGCGCGTCCGGGCCGCGTCGGCTGCGGCCGCTACCTCCCTCGACAGCCGCTCGAGCAGCCCCTCGTCGACGAACCGGACGGCCATCGCAACGGCGTTCCGCACGGCCTTGGCCGACGAGCGTCCGTGGCCGACGATGCACAGCCCGTTGAGGCCGACGAGCGGAGCGCCGCCGTACTCGGACGCGTCCACCCGCTTGCGGAAGCGGCGGAAGGCCTGCCGCGAGAGCAGGTATCCCACGCGGGTGCCGAACGTGGACGTCAGCTCGTCGTGGAGGAGGCGTTCGACGGTCTCGACCAGCCCTTCGCTGATCTTCAGCGTGACGTTCCCGGTGAAGCCGTCGCACACGATCACGTCCGCCTCCCCGGCGTACACGTCCCGGCCTTCTACATTGCCCACGAAGCGGACGGGAGCGGACTTGAGCAGGCGGTGCGCCTCGCGGGTGAGATCGTTGCCCTTGCTCTCTTCTTCTCCGACCGACAGCAGTCCCACGCGAGGCGCCGTGCAGTCGAACGCGATGCGCGCAAAGGCGGCGCCCATGACAGCGAATTGCACGAGGTGTTGTGGCCGGCACTCCACGGTGGCGCCCGTGTCGAGCAGCACGGCCGGAGTCCGGCGCGTCGGGATGACGGCCGCCAGGGCGGGGCGGTCGACGCCGGGCAGCCGGCCGAAGGCGGCATGGGCCGCGATCACTGCCGCGCCCGTGTGACCGGCGCTGAAGAGGGCGGCGGCCCGGCCGTCGCGCACCGCCTCGGCGGCGACCCGGATGGACGCGCGCGGCTTGCGCCGCAGCGCGGCGGCCGCCGGCTCGGCCATCTCGATCCGCTCGGGCGCGTCCA